>JAGHSG010000012.1 GCA_018066005.1 Bacteroidales bacterium
CTTTTTTTCCTGGCGGGGTTGTTTCAGCCGTTTCTTTACTACCTGGCGGAGACCTATACGTATGATTTGATTTCCACCCCCACCATTGCAGAAACGCTACTATCCGTCGCACCCGTGCTGGCTCCGCTGTTCGGGTGGGTATTCCTTCGGGAAAAAGTGACTCCACTGATGCTCGCCGGCATAATGATTTCCACCATCGGCGTAGCGGTCCTGGTGCTGGTCGGGACAGAGACTTTTGCTATCGGTAACCCGTGGGGAGTATTGTTAGCCGTCGTGGCGGTGATGTTTGCGTTAAGCGCGAATGTGATGCTGCGTCGCATCCCGGAGAAATATAATCCGCTGACTATTATTTTCTACACACAAATTGTTTCTTTCGTCCTTTTCTGCGGTCTGTGGGCGTTTACGGATATGCGGTCGGAAACAATCCATACCATAGCGCACGGCATAGCAACGGAATGGCAGTCGCTGGCCTACCTGGCAGTTATGTCTTCGGCGGTTGCGTTTATGCTGTATTGTTACGGTGTCCGTATCGTAGGAGTGGTGAAAGCCAATGTGTTCAACAATATCCGCCCCGTCTTCACGGCATTGATTATGCTGCTTGTTTTTTCGGAGCAACTGCCTTGGACCAAGTGGCTGGGCATTATGATTATCATTGCCGGCTTATTCCTGTGTCATAAACGGCACAAATAAGGTTGCAAAGGGGGATTTTGGAGGTACAGAAAGGGCATAAACGCAGAAAAATGCACTTTTTTTGAAAAAAAACAGCAAAATATTTGGTCAATTAAAAAAAAAGCAGTACCTTTGCACCCGCTTTCGAAGAGAAGCAGTGATCTAACACTTCACACCTCAACGAGAAACTTGTTTCGAGTTGAAGAGGAGGAATCGCGAACCGCCTAATTTGCAAGGCAAATTCATATCGGTGAGCGGATTCCGACGAAGGTGCGGTAGTTCAGTTGGTTAGAATACCGGCCTGTCACGCCGTAGGTCGCGAGTTCGAGTCTCGTCCGCACCGCAAAAAGCTCAGCATAACGCTGGGCTTTTTTGTATGCGGTGGACGAGGTTAGCTCTCACTCGCTGCGAGTTTGAAGCCACAAGGGCACTTATTGCGGAGAAGGAGTTTTCCAGCGGGCGGGGAGGAGGCGATAAGGGTAGCGCTGGCGCATGAAGACGGCATTCGGGCAGTTGCAATGGTGGATGCGGATACCCTTCGTGACCGAGATAAAACCAAAAATAGGGTCACCCGGCTTGGGCTGGCAACAGGAAGCCAAATGGATATCCACATTCTTAACATTCAAATCAACTTCAATGGCATCTTTCGTATTATCATTGGCACCTTCCGCCGATGAGTCCGTATGCTTCGGGGCTGTTTCAACCCGCGGTGTCAAGACATCGTCCAAATGTTCAAAGACTTCCTTCAAATGCAATATATCTTCTTTGCCCAAAGCCAACGCTTCATACATCTGCGTAACGGCTTTATAGCCCAATTTGGCAGCCAGACGCGAGATACTTCCTTCGTCAAACTCTATCTTCCAGTTATGGAACTTGCGTTCCAATATCTCACGTCCATCCGCGGCGTTCTTGAACTCGACTTCCTTCAACGCCTGACGAATCTTATTCTTGGCACGCGGCGAGACCACGTTGCTCAACCAACCTTCCGTAGGGTGCTGATTGAGCGAGGTGCTAATCTCCACCCTATCACCATTAACCAATCGCTGCCTGATGCCGACATTCTGTCCGTTGATGCGTCCGCCTATGCAATGGCATCCCACTTCGCTATGGATAGAGAAAGCAAAGTCCAAGACGGTGGCTCCCTGCGGCAACTTGCGCAAATCACCCGTCGGCGTGAAGACAAAGACGGACTCTTTTTGCGACACTATATTGGCACCGTGCACACCCTTATATGCCCAATGTGCCGCCACACCTTTTTCCGCCACTTCGTCCATACGGCGTGTACGAATCTGCACTTCGACCCACTTATCTTCCGGTCCCATAACGGTTATGTGCAACGACTCATAGCCGTTCTCCTTCGGCATCGTTAACCAGTCACGCAGACGCTTGGGATTGGGGGTGAAGAGGTCCGTAATAATCGAATAGACCTGCCAGCAATCGGCTTTCTCCCGTTCGGGAGCGCTATCCAAGATGATACGGATAGCAAAGAGGTCGTAGATACGGTCCACGTCACAATGCTGCACCTGCATCTTGTGGTAGATGGAGTGGATAGACTTGGGGCGACCTTTAATCGTGAAGACGTAGCCTTCGTCTTCCAATTTCTTTTTCAGCGGCGTGATGAACTTGTCTATATATGCATCGCGTTCGGCTTTTTTGGCATTCAACGCCACGGCAATATGGTGATACGCCTCATAATCCAAGAATTTGAGGGCGAGGTCTTCCAATTCGGTTTTTATCTGGTACAAACCCAGACGGTGTGCCATAGGCGCATGAAGGTCCTGCGTCTCCTTAGCCACATGACGGCGATGTTCGCTATCACCTTCCTTATCCAAACAGCGCATCAGTTCCAGGCGCTCGTTAAGAATTTTGATAATAACCTGATTATCTTCCATGAATAAGCATTTGACAGTTCTTACAATCAAATTCGACGTCAAGAATCGTGCCATTCTTCAGGCGTAAGTAACGCGGTTCCTTATCCTTAGGATAAGGATTAGACTTGCGGCAATGCCCTAACTCATAGAGCAGGCAATAACGGCAGGTCATCAACGGCGTGTCTTTATTT
>JAGHSG010000145.1 GCA_018066005.1 Bacteroidales bacterium
CCATCATCGTTGAGAAGTTGGGGGTAGATGAGGCACAAGTTACGATGGAGGCAAGTTTTTCTGCTGATTTGAACGCAGATTCGTTGGATACCGTTGAGTTGATTATGGAGTTTGAGAAGGAGTTTAATATCACAATTCCGGATGAGGAGACCCAGAAAATTACAACGGTAGGTGATGCAGTGGCTTACGTAGAGAAAGCTATCGCATAATCTATTAAGAAACAGTTTTTTACGAGTCTGCGGCTGATACTGTGGACTCGTAGTTTTTCTAAATATATAAACGTTTTATCATGGAACTTAAACGAGTTGTTGTTACGGGGATGGGTGCGTTGACACCTATTGGGAATGATATCGCTTCAATGTGGGAATCAATGAAGGCCGGTAAGAGTGGCGCTACGGAGATTACGGCTTTTGATACAACCTTGTACAAAACGCATTTCGCATGTGAAGTGAAGGGGTTTGATATATCTTCGTTATTGGATCGTAAGGAAGCACGCAAACTGGACCGCTTTGCGCAATTTGCCGTGTGGACTGCTAAACAGGCATTGGAAGATTCGGGCTTGAAATTGGAGGAGGAAAATGTGGAACGTATTGGCTCTATTTGGGCGAGTGGCATGGGTGGATTGATGAGTATGGAGGAAGATGCCATGGCGTACGGTCGCGGAGACGGAACACCCCGTTTCAGTCCTTTCTATATCCCTAAATCCATTATCAATATGGGTGCCGGACATATCTCGCTCATGTTGGGCTTGAAGGGCATTAACTTTGGTGTGGCTTCGGCTTGCTCCTCTTCGGGACATGCTATTGCTATGGCTTTTGACGCTATCCGTTTGGGGCGTGCAGATGCTATCTTCACCGGTGGTAGTGATGCCGACATAACTTATTCGGGCATAGGCGGTTTCAATTCGATGCACGCTATATCGACGCGCAACGATAGCCCCGAAACGGCTTCCAGACCGTTCAGCAAGTCGCGTGACGGCTTCGTATTGGGCGAAGGTGCTGCGTGTCTCATCTTGGAAGAATTGGAACATGCACAAAAACGCGGTGCCAAGATATATGCCGAATTGGTAGGTGCCGGTATGAATGCCGACGCTCATCACATGACGGCCCCGGATCCCGAAGGTAACGGTGCTGCACGCGTGATGAAGGAAGCGATGGACGATGCACATATCTCACCCGATATGGTCGATTACATCAACGCACACGGTACATCCACTCCGCTGGGCGATATATGCGAATTGAAGGCCATTCAGTCGGTTTGGGGTGAAGATGCTTACCGCCTGAATATATCTTCTACCAAGTCTGTGACCGGTCACATGATGGGTGCCACAGGTGCCGTAGAAGCCGCTGCTACCGTTATGGCGCTCAAAGACGGAATAGTGCCCCCCACCATCAACCACGAGGAAGGTGATGAGGACGAGAATATAGACTATAAGTTGAATTTCACGTTCAACCAAGCCCAAAAACGCGAATTGCGTTATGCGCTGTCTAACACATTCGGTTTTGGCGGACAGAACGCGTGTCTGTTATTTAAGAAATGGTAATTGCTATTGTCGGCGCTTCGGGTGCCGTAGGACAAGAATTATTGCGTGTACTCAGTGAACGGAATTTTCCCGTCACTGAGTTGCGTTTATTTGGCTCTGCAAGAAGTGCCGGAACGAGTTATGAATTTAATGGCCGGTCGGTTACGGTACAGGAACTGCAACACGGTGACCAATTCCGTGGTGTAGATATTGCTTTTGTCAGTGCCGGTGGCTCGGTTAGTCAGGAGTATGCCGAAGATATCACGCGCTTCGGAGCGGTGATGATTGATAACTCCTCGGCTTTCCGTATGGATGAAGATGTGCCTTTGGTTGTGCCTGAAATAAACCCCAAGGATGCTTTTAACCGTCCCCGCGGCATCATTGCCAACCCCAACTGCTCCACCATTGTGATGGCGTTGCCGTTGTATGCTATTCATCAGATAAGTCCCATCCGCCGCATCCGTGTGGCTACCTATCAGGCGGCTTCGGGAGCAGGCGCACAGGCGATGCTCGAACTCCAACAGCAATACAAAGACCTTGTGGAAGGCAAACAGCCTACCGTCAATAAATTTGCTTACCAGTTGGCGTATAACGTCATCCCGCATATTGATGTCTTCATGGATAATGACTACACACGCGAGGAGATGAAGATGCATAACGAGACGCGTAAGATTCTGCATGCAGACCTTGCTGTCTCTGCCACGTGCGTCCGTGTGCCGTCTTTGCGTTGTCATAGCGAGAGTGTGTGGGTCGAGACCGAACAACCTGTCTCACCGGCTCAGGCACGCGAAGCCATCGCCAAGATGCAGGGCTGCCAAGTCATGGATGACCCTGCCACCAAGACTTACCCGATGCCGCTGTTCTTGAGTGGCAAAGATGATGTCTATGTGGGACGTATTCGTCAGGACATAACGCAACCTAACGGGTTGTCTTTCTGGTGCGTCAGCGACCAGATTCGCAAAGGTGCTGCCCTCAATGCCGTCCAAATAGCCGAAACTCTACTCTCTAAGCTCTAATCTTTAATCTCTACTCTTTGATCTCTACTCTCTCATGCCCACCATAGAAATAATGGCTCCCGTAGGGTGCTGGGACTCGTTAGCTGCGGCTATTGAGGCAGGTGCTACGAGTGTTTATTTTGGTATTGAGCACCTCAATATGCGGGCACGCTCTTCTGCCAATTTTACCACAGACGATTTACGCAAGATTGTGGCTATTTGCCAAGAAGCGAAGGTCAAGACGTACCTCACGCTGAATACGGTTATGTACCCCGAAGATTTGCCGCTTATGCGCGAGATAGTGGATACTGCCAAACAGGTAGGTCTGTCTGCCATCATCGCCAGCGATATATCCGTGTTGCAATATGCTCATAGTCAGGGTGTTGAGGTGCATCTATCTACCCAACTCAATATAGCCAATACGGAGGCGCTACGTTTCTATGCCCAATATGCGGATGTGGTGGTCTTGGCGCGTGAGTTGAATATGACTCAGGTGGCGGCTATTTACAAGGATATACAGGAGCAGGATATACGCGGTCCCAAGGGCGAACTCATCCGCATTGAGATGTTCTGCCATGGCGCGTTATGTATGGCAGTTAGCGGCAAGTGTTACTTGTCGCTCAATAACTTGGGAGCGTCTGCCAATCGCGGGGCTTGTATGCAGGCGTGCCGCCGCGGGTATATCGTTAAGGACAAAGAGTCCGACCTCGAATTGCAGGTGGATAATCAATATATCATGTCCCCCAAGGACCTGAAAACAATCGGTTTTCTCAATAAGATGCTGGATGCCGGTGTGCGGGTGCTGAAAATAGAAGGTCGCGCTCGCGGACCCGAATATGTCAAGACCGTTGTTGAGTGCTACAAAGAAGCCGTCGAGGCTTGGCAGAACGGCGAATATAATGGGGTGGCGGTGGACAATTTAACGCCTCGGTCGCTGACCGCACAATGCACGGTGACTATTGAAGACAAGATTGCAGATTGGAACACCCGTTTGGCACGTGTCTTTAATCGTGGTTTTTGGGACGGTTATTATCAGGGGCAGAAAATGGGTGAGTGGACGCACGAGTACGGCTCACAGGCTACACGCAAGAAAGTCTATGCCGGGCGTTGTACGGACTATTTCAAGAAGATAGGTGTGGCTGAGTTTTTCTTGGAGGCTGTGCCGCAGATTACGGAGGGCGATGAGTTATTGGTGACGGGCGAGACGACCGGTGCGTATGAGTTGGTGGCACACGACTTGCATGACGAGCCCGGCAATCCGCAACCGACAGTCTATCAGGGCTATGCTTTTGCCATCAAAACCGACCGTCCCATTCGTCGTGGGGATAAGTTGTTTATCATGAAGTCGGAATAATAATCTACTACAATTACAAAGCGTTATAACGCCTCAAAACATGTCCTACACAGATCAGCAGAAATGGAAAATGGATCGTAGCGAACAGGAACTATCGCCTGCGTTGCATCGACTTAAAGATACCGATTACACCGCGGGGTATTTTTTTGTTACCTTGAATGTTAGGGATAATCACCAAGTATTAAGCACCATACACGGACGTTATAACGTATCTACTCAAACCGTTGAAAATCTTGAGATAGAATACACGGATGTCGGCAAATATGTGGAGCAATGTTGGCAGCAAATTCCTCAGTTCTATCCCGATGTACAGGTGATAGCGGATGTGGTTATGCCTGATCATTTTCATGGATTGCTTTATATAACGCCAGGAAGCAATGTGCATCTTGGACAAATTATTAAAGGTTTCATGATTGGGTGTACGCATGGTTATTGGGATGTGCTTGGATTACCTTGGCATGAGATGAAGCAAACGGTGGAGCACGGGAAATGCGACCCCAAATGGGAAGAAAAAGACCACAGAGGAAGTAAACGTGGTCCTGCGCTCTTTGTGAGGGGATATAACGATACCATCCCTATTGAAAAGGAAGATGTTGAAACCAAGATTGCTTATATCCGTTCTAATCCGGAGCGTAGAATAATCAAAGGTAACCTGCGCAATCAATTTGCAATTGTTCGTAATCAGCACTCTGCTAATTGGACTCTTGACGCGATTACCGGAGGGTTGAAATGGGATTACAACCTGCGTACTAATCCGGATGCGTTGGATGTCGCCTTGTTGAATGTACAACCGAAGTTGCTTCAGCAGGATTCTGATAGGACAACGCGTTTGTTTTTAGACTATGTCGGCAATCAATCTTTGCTTTTGAAGAGCCGTAAGTTGCCACTTATTTGCCATCGTGCAGATGTAAATCTTTTTGACCGGCAAGCGGAGGCTGTCCTTCGGGAAGCCCGACTTGGAGCGGTCATCGTGTCGGCTTTCATTAGCGAGAAAGAACGCAATATACTCAAACGCTTATTAGATGAGCAATTGCCCGTGATTGAAATCTGTGACAATGGTTTCGGTAAACGGTATAAACCGTATGGAAAGGCTTTCTATGCCTGTGCCGAAGATCGTTTGTTGCAAATCACTTGTTGGAAGTATGAATATCGTAAGACTTATGTTTGTACTCGTCCCGAATGTATGGTTATGAACGAATTGGCGCGTATAATTTCCAAAACGGCGGACGATTGGTGGAAACAATAGAGTCCAACTATCATTTTGTCACTTTGCGATAAACGGGCGATAAACGAACGATGAGCGAACGATAAACGAACGGTGCCACTTGGCATCGTTTTTTACGTTTTGTCCTAAAAAGTAGCAAAATGATAGCAAATAGTATTTTTATTTGCATATTCCAAAAATTATTTGTAATTTTGCACAAAATTCACGCCGGAAGAGTGATTCCGGCAGCAGGTGGAAGTTCTGCAAGACATATTGAAACAAATAAGATAATATAAGAAAAAAGAAAATTAACCCCTCCCGCAGGGCATAACCCTGTGAAGACATAGTAAAACATAGCGTTGTAATCCGCCAACTTGATTCTTTGAAATCTCGACAGTTTCAAATAATCATTATTTACTCAAGTACGGTTTTGCACGCTCACGCTATTGCGTGAGTTTTTGTGCGTACATTTGAGTAAATAAGGTAGTCGAGAACCTCAAAGAATCAAATGAAGCGAGCGAAAGCCCACGCTTTTTTGTGTATATTGTTAATCAAATATAAAACGGCGACTGCCTTCCGCCATTTGTGGAGGCAAAAATTAAAAACAACTTTATGAAACACAAATTTTTATCCCTTTTGGTGGCACTCTTTGCCACTACCGTCCTGTGGGCAAGTAATGTTATTATTTACGAAGCATCATCACAATTGAGTGGTTATAATGGCTCTTTGAATGTTGGTAAAACCACCTTTGGCCCTGCTATCACATCGCACACCTTTAGTAATGGCACAGGTACAATCACTTGTAGTGGAGACATCACGGAGATTGAAAG
>JAGHSG010000026.1 GCA_018066005.1 Bacteroidales bacterium
ACTCAAAGAGAACATTCACACCGATGGAGAAATTACTTTTCCAAACGAGCCATTCACGCCCTGTTTGCTCTCTTAATTCATCATTCTTCATTCTTAATTCATCCACATTCCAACCGGTTGTGCCACAAACAACGGGTACGTTATGCTCCCACGCACGAAGGATATTGTCCTTGGCGGTGGCAGGGGTGGTGAATTCGATAGCCACATCCGCCGAAGCGAAAGCAGGGCTGTCAAAATCCAAGAGGTTGTCCTTATCTCTCGTGCACACAATTTCGTGCCCACGCGAGAGGGCAATTTGCTCAATTATATGCCCCATTTTACCGTAACCTATTAATGCTATTTTCGTATTATCTTATAAAAAACGCGCAAATATACAACAAAAATTTGGAATAGGCAAATTTTAAGGGCACAAAATAGATTTTTAATCTATAAATAGGTGTTTTTATGGTAACTTCAGACGCCGCCTTATGCCCTTTATCGGACAATTAGGTGCAAGCACCCATTGACCAATAAAGGACACAACATAGATTAAAAATATCTATTTTACCCGAAAAAACGCACTTTTATTTGCGTATTCCAAATTTTTGTAGTACTTTTGTAGTCCGAAAAACAAACATTCTTCTTCTCCATGTTTATTATCGGTATTGCGGGCGGCACCGGCTCGGGTAAAACAACGGTGGTTAGAAAACTCATTGAACGCCTTCCGAAAGGCGAAGTAACCGTCATCCCCCTTGATTCTTATTACAACGATTCTTCCGATGTTCCCGTGGAAGAACGTCAAAAAATCAATTTTGACCACCCCGATGCTTTCGAGCGGCCGCTTTTGGAAAAGCACCTCAAAGAATTGAAAGCCGGGCAAGCCGTAGAGCAACCTATCTACGACTACATCACCAGTAGTCGGCAAAAAGAGACTGTACACGTAGAACCGACCGAGATTGTTATTGTGGAAGGTATTATGGTGCTGCATGACCCCGATTTGCGGGAACAACTGGACTTAAAAGTGTTCGTGGATGCCGATGGCGACGACCGTCTGATTCGCGTTATCAAACGTGATATCGTGGAGCGCGGGCGTACCGTAGAAGCCGTTATTGACCGCTATCAGAAAGTGCTCAAACCTATGCATGAGCAGTTTATTGAGCCGTGTAAACGTTATGCCAACGTCATCATCCCGCAAGGCGGGCACAACAACGCTGCCATCAATATGATGGCTAAGTTTATTAAGCAGCAACTGAAAGACCATTAGTTATAGAACGGCATCTGCGATGCCTAATAGAACGGGCAAAGCCCTAAAGGAATAGGTTTTGTTTCTTAAATTATTTTGGACATACTTGAAGATTGGCACTTTCACCATCGGTGGAGGTTATGCCATGTTGCCGTTTATTGAGGAAGAAGTTGTCAATAAACACCATTGGTTAGATGGGGAAGAGTTTGTCAATATGATTGCTTTGGCGCAAGCGGCTCCGGGACTGATTGCCGTCAACAGTGCCATTTTTATCGGTCACCGCATAGCAGGTTGGAAAGGTACGGTAGCATGTGTGTTGGGGGCAGTCTTGCCGTCTTTTGTCATTATCTTGCTAATTGCTATGTTCTTCAAAGAAATAAAGGATAATCCGACGGTGGAAGCCATTTTTAAGGGTGTGCGCCCTGCCGTTGTGGCTTTGATTGCCGCCACGGTTATTAGATTAGCAAAAAAGATATAATTTACCGATTCACCAGTTCACCAGCTCACCGATTCACCAACACAGAATGCTGTATCTACAACTTATATGGGTTTTTATCAAAGCCGGTTTGCTCGGTTTTGGAGGAGGTATGGCTATTATCTCGCTTATTCAAGGTGAGGTATTGGCACGCGGCTGGATGACCGAGACGGAGTTTGTAGATATAGTCGGTATCAGTCAGGTGACACCCGGTCCTATCGGCATCAACTGTGCCACGTATGTAGGCTACACGATGGGCGGTGTGTGGGGAAGCGTGCTTGCCACCCTGGCTATTGTGTTCCCCAGTTTAGTTATTATGCTGATTATCTGCCGGATATACGACAGTATCAGTAATCGTTATCAAGATAATCGCACTTTTCAGGTTTCTATGCGGATTATCCGTATTCTGGTGGTTTTGTTAGTGGCTCACGCGGCTTTTGTACTGTTCACGCCAACTACGTTTATTGACTGGAAGAGTTGGGCTATCTTCGGTATCGTTTTTACATGCATGTTACTGCCGCTATTCAAAAGAAATAAGGCAACCGAAGTAATCGGTCACCCTATTTTGCTTATCCTTGCCGCCGGAGCGGTGGGGTATCTACTCTATTTTCTCTAATTTGGCGTAGGTAAGGAGGAGGGTTTTCTTGCCGGGACCGTCAAAGATGATGCCTATCTTGTCGTTATCGTTGTCATTGTAGATACGCTGCACCGTGCCATGTCCGAAGACGCGGTGCGTGATACGGTCGCCGGGAGCAAAGGGAGTATTAGAATTGATGGACTGATGCGCCGCAGAAGCGGCTATTGATGCGCCACTTTCGTGGCTATTGATGGATTGTCCGATTGGTTTGAGATTATTGAGCGAAGGTGTATGGGTAGGCGACGGTGTATTGGCAAATGAAGGGGTATAAGATGCACCGGTGAATCGGGGAATCGGGGAATCGGGGAATCGGAGAATCGGTGAATTGGGGAATCGGGTGGAGGCTTCGCCGGTTAATGTACGCACATATTGGCGGTCTATATCTTTCAGGAAGCGCGACGGCGAGGCGAAGTTCATCTGTCCGTTGCGGAAACGCTGACGGGCATAAGTGAGCGTGCAGCGTTGCATAGCGCGTGTGATGGCGACATAGAGCAGACGTCTCTCCTCCTCTATCTCGCGCGGTGAGTCGCAGAACTGCGAGGGGAACAGGTTCTCCTCCATACCTGCAATATAGACATAGGGGAACTCCAAGCCCTTGGCGGCATGCACGGTCATGAGCGTCACACGCGACGTGTGGTCGGTCAGGTTCTCGTCCTGGTCGGTCAGCAGCGACACTTCTGCCAAGAAATCCTGTATGGGAGTAAAGTCGATACCCTCGTTGGTGCGCTGATTCACAAACTCATGTATGCCGGACAGCAACTCGTCGAGGTTCTGCTTGCGGTCCACTCCTTCCGGGGTCGTGTCCGCAGCAGCAGCGGTCATGATACCCGACTGAAACAGCACCATCTCGGCAAAGTCGTACGCGTTTTTGGTGTCCATAGCCTCGCGGAAAGCGGTCATCTTGTCTGCAAAGTCTTGCAGTTTATGCAGCGTGCCGGCATTGGCATCCAGTCCAAAAGCGGTGGGGTTGGCAATAACTTCCATCATGCTGACTTCGGCTGCCGTGCTGCACATACTAATCTTTTTGAGGGTGACATCGCCTATACCGCGTGACGGGAAATTGATGACACGCAACAGCGCCTCCGTATCTTTAGGATTAGCCGTCAGGCGGAAATAACCGATGGCATCTTTTATCTCTTTGCGCTGGTAGAAAGACGTGCCACCGTAGATACGATAAGGTATATTCAGTTTGCGCAACTCATTCTCAAACGCTCGCGACTGGGCGTTGGTGCGATAGAGGATGGCTATGTCATCGTAGGAGATAGGTGGCAGGTTGTAGGTTGTAGGTTGTAGAATTCTGTTCTCTGTTCTCTGTTCTCTGTTCTCTGCCACCGTCAACCTTATCTGTTGTGCCACGCCGGCGGCTTCGTCACGGTCGGACATATAGGACACCAAGTCCAAGCGGTCGCCCTGTTCATTCTCCGAATAGACCTCTTTGTATATCTGATTCTCGTTGTGGTGAATAAGCGAATTGGCGGCATTAACAATAGTCTGTGTCGAACGGTAGTTGCGTTCCAGTTTGAACAGTCGGGCGTTGTTGTAGCCGTTCTGGAATGAGAGTATATTGCGTATATCCGCTCCGCGGAAGGAGTAGATAGACTGGGCGTCATCACCCACCACAAAGACCATATTTTGGGGTTCGCCCAAGATGCGTACTAATTGGTACTGAACGTGATTGGTGTCCTGATACTCGTCCACAAGTATATACCGGAACACATTTTGATAGAACGTACGCGCGTCAGGATTTGTCTGGAGCAGACGGCAGAGGTTGACCAATAGGTCGTCAAAGTCCATCGCGTTGGCTTCTTTGAGTCGCCGTTCATATTCGCCATACACCCACGCCATCTCGTAGAGGCGGTCGTAACGGTCCTCTTTGGCATGCTGCTGGGACATAGCGTATTGGTCGGCTGTTTCCAAGTGGTTCTTGGCGTCTGATATGCGTGCAAGAACGACATTAGGTTTATATATCTTGTCGTCCAATCCCCGCTCTTTGCAGATGGTTTTGATGAGCGATTTGCTGTCGGTCGTGTCGTAGATAGAGAAGTCGCGTGTATAACCCATTTTGTCCGCTTCGGCGCGGAGTATGCGTGCCGCTATGCTGTGGAACGTTCCCATCCATAAGTAATGCGCCGCCTCGGGCGAGACGAGTTTTTGGATACGCTCTTTCATCTCGCGAGCCGCTTTGTTGGTGAAGGTTAGACAGAGAATACTATTGGCTGGCACGCCCTGCTGCAGCAGGTATGCCACTTTGTAAGTCAGCACACGCGTCTTGCCGGAACCGGCTCCGGCAATAATCAACGCAGGCCCGTCCAAATACGCCACCGCCTCACGTTGAGAAGGATTCAAATCTTGCAAAAGTTCCATATCTGGTGCAAATATACAACAAAAATTTGATATAGGCAAACAATTAGGGTATAAAAT
>JAGHSG010000134.1 GCA_018066005.1 Bacteroidales bacterium
CATAGCGTCTAATTCGTCAGCCGGTGCTATCTGATTGACAAAACCTACGTTCAGTGCATCTTGCGCCGTGATAGGTGCAGCCGTGAAGAACATCTCGCGTGCTTTGTTGATGCCTAATTGATTGATAAAGTGCATAATACCTGATGCGTTATAGGGAATACCTATCTTGGCAGGAGTGATGGCGAAGGTGGCGGTATCAGCAGCCACAATCATATCGCAACTGACGCATAAGTCGCAGGCTCCGCCCCAAACGGTGCCGCTGGCGCAAGCGATAACTGGGATAGGTATGTCTTGCACTTTGCGTAGCAGGTGTTCCATGGGAACATCGTAATCGAGGGGGTCATTACCGTCTTGGGGTAATTCGCGGATGTCGTGTCCGGCGCTCCACACGCCTCGGCGGCATTCGGCTTTAATAACTATGCCCACGCATTCGTTTGCGTAAGCGTTATCAATGGCTGCACTCAGTTCGTCACACATCTGGACGCTCAGGCAGTTGAAATGTTCGGCATTCTTCATCTCAATGAAGCAAATCCGATTAATGATATTTGTTTCTACCATAAGTATGTTATTTAGGCACTCTGTGCCGTTCTATCATTCCGCTTCTTCGCTGGGTTCGATATGAATGGATATCTGTGTCTCGTTGCCGAACTGCGTTCGCACGGCGTTCTCGGCAAGGACGGTCAGGTGGTGCGCTTCGGCAACGGTCATCTCGGGATCCACTACAATATGTGCGCCGATGATGATGACGGGTCCGTTGCGCCGTGTCCGCAAGTCGTGTACGTTATTGACGCCATGAACGGATTCAATAAGGTGAGTAATCTGCATCTCGGTCTCATCGGGTAGGGAACCTTCGGTCAGTTCGTGCAGGGCCGGAATAGCCATTTTGATAGCAATGCCTACGATGAATAAACTGATTATGCATCCCACGATGGGGTCAAGAATAACCCATTTCCCGCCGAATAAGATAGCGCCTCCTATACCGATAGCCGAGCCTACGGACGATAACGCATCCGAGCGGTGATGCCAGGCGTTGGTTATTACGGCAGGACTGTTCACTTTCTTGCCTACACGGGCGGTCCATTGATAGAGCATCTCCTTGACCGCAATAGACACAAGGGCTGCCCAAAGGGCAATCATACCGGGTAGGGGAACTGCCTCGCCTTGGGTAATAAGACGTATCTTGTCAATGCCGTTTATCAGCAGTTCAGCCCCGACTAATAGGAGGATAATAGCCACTATCACGGTGGCGAGTGTCTCAAATTTGCCGTGTCCGTAGTCGTGGTTTTTATCCACGCCTTGGCTGCTGACGCGTACCATGATAAGGATGACCACGTCGCTGACCAAATCACTGAGGGAGTGGATAGCATCGGCCATCATGGCTGAACTGCGCCCTACTACGCCTGCAATCAGTTTAAAGGCGGTGAGGGATAGGTTACCGATAGCCCCCCAGACGGTCACACGTGTTATTTTTTGTTCCCGGGTCATGATTTTACATCTCCCAATGCTCAAGCGTTTGGGTCAGTTGGTCAAAAGTGGTGGCTTTGGACTTACTGCGAATGTCATCAATCTGCTGATTGACGGCATCGTTATATGTCTCTGCTTCCACATCACGGATGACGCCAAGAGCGACGGGGAGTTGGTGAATCGGTGAATCGGTGAGTTGGTCGTTGACATCGATGAAACGCTCCTGACCCATCAAGGCAAGCATGCGGTGGAGGGTGGGGTCCTGCTCATGGGCATCATGCACCAGGACATCCGGGTCATCAGCCGTCGTAACAACTATATGCGGGATGACGGTGGAATAGTCCAGTTTGAGACCTTTGTCCTTGTTGGCACCGAAAAGCATCTTCTCGCCGTGTTTGAGGATAATACTGCGCTCGGCGCGTGTCTCGCGGTCAGAAACCCAACTATGCGTGCCGTTGTTAAAGATGACACAGTTGACGAGGCACTCAATGACAGAGGCACCTTTATGCTGCTTCGCCTGTACCATACAATCGACCGTCGTCGGCATATCGACATCCAGCGTGCGGGCAAAGAACGTGCCGCGTGCTCCCAGCACCAACTCGGCGGGGATGAAAGGACGCTCTACCGTCCCGAAAGGCGACGACTTGGACACGAAACCCTTGGGCGACGTAGGCGAGTACTGACCTTTGGTCAGTCCGTAGATACGGTTATTGAACAGGCATATATTGAGGTCCACGTTACGGCGTATCTCGTGAATGAAATGGTTACCGCCAATAGCCAGACAGTCGCCGTCACCCGTCATCTGCCAAACGGTCAGTTCGGGATGTGAGGTCTTGACGCCGGTAGCAATGGCACCGCCACGGCCGTGGATAGTATTGAAACCGTACGTGTTGAGGTAGTGAGGCATACGACTGGAACAGCCGATACCGGAGATAACAACGGTCTCATGGGTAGGTACACCAATCTGCGCCATGGCTTTGGTTAACGATGCCAAGATGGCGTGGTCGCCACAACCCGGGCAGAAACGTACATATTGATCAGATTTATATTGTGCTGCTTCCATAATTACAAGTTTTTAACATGTTCAACAATGCGTTCAACGGCGAAGGGTTGGCCCATAATTTCGTTATACTGCTTGAAATCTACGCCGGATATTTTGCTGCGAAGAAGAGTAGCAAATTGACCGGTGTTCAGTTCGCAAACAACAACCTTTTTATACTTACGAATCACCTCGGCGGTGTTCTTGGGCAGCGGGTTGATGTAATTGAAGTGGGCAAGGGCACAGTTGAGTTCGTTGGCAGCCGCGTGCAGGTGTCCTTCGGTGGAACCCCAACCGATGAGCAGGGTGTCGCTGTCTGCATTACCTTGTACGGTGAGGTCGGGTATCTTATTAGCCACTTGGTTAATCTTGGCCTGACGCGCCAGCACCATCTTCTCGTGGTTCTCGGGGTTGGTGGAGATGAAGCCCTTGACGCTGTCACGCTCCAGACCTATGTTGCGGTGCTCGTAACCTTCCATACCGGGGGTAGCCCAGTAACGAATACTGTTGGCATCACGTAGCGAGACGCTGTACTGACCTTTGAGTTCGGCAGGAACGGACTGCGGGCAGATAGCGGGCAGTTCAGCCAGTTGCGGAATACGCCACAAACCGGTGCCGTTAGCCAAATAGGTGTCCGTCATCAGAATGACAGGTGTCATATTCTCCAATGCTATTTTGCAAGCCTCGTAAGCGTATTGGAAACAGTTAGCCGAGGTAGAAGCGGCAATAACGACTGCCGGACATTCACCGTTACGGCCATAGACGGCTTGGAGCAAGTCGGTCTGCTCGGTCTTGGTAGGCAGACCTGTGGAAGGACCGCCACGTTGTACGTCGAT
>JAGHSG010000070.1 GCA_018066005.1 Bacteroidales bacterium
GATGTATACGCCATCTTCGAGGATGTCTGTGCCCCGCAAACAGTTATTCAATTGGTCGATCTGTACGGTCAACTGATGATGGTGAATGTGGAAGACTTGCATCAACAGGGATATCAACCGCAAGAACAAGATGTATTCTGGTATCGTATCGTGGGCGAACAGATATATTGGTGCATCAGGGCTACTACGTCAATAGGCAAAATCTGTCATTAGGGGATTACTATGCCCAAATCATACCTCCGTCACCGCCGGCAAATACCGAAAACGACTGCCCGCTTGTGCTACGCAGCGAACTGTTCGCCGTCTATTCCACCGGCAAAGAGGATATAATCGCTACCGAAGAACAAGTACGCAAATTTATCTATAACGAACACTTGTACATCCAACGGCAAGACCATTGCTACGATGCCCTCGGACAACCGGTGAGGTAATGAAATGGTGAACTGGTAAACTGGTGAACTGGTGAATCGTGAAAAAGCCAATTAACCAACTCACCGATTAACCGATTAACCGATAATGAAACGCCTATTGTACATACTATTCCTGCTGACTGCCTCGCTCGGCATGTCGGCACAGGGACACGGATTCCAAATAGGACTTCGCGGCGGTGCCGCTATGGCTGTTGACAAAGGTTCTGCGGTTGTACCCCTTGGTGCGCTCAATATGGACTACCGCTGTATGTTTCATCTCCGCCCAACTACCGACCTCGGTTTCTCCATCGGTTTGGAAGTGGCTTATCAGCAGCAGAAAAACAGTCAGTCGGTACAATCCACCTTGGAAAAAACCGATTACCAAGGTCACCTAATCCAATACACCCTGTCGGCTGATATAGCTCAAACAGGACACCGGCTGGATTTTACCATACCTATGCTGTTTGCGTTGCGCACGCACGGCTTTACACTCCACGTCGGACCGCGTCTGGCATTGGGTAATTGGACCGATTATCAGCAGACGGTCAATAACGGCTCGGTAGTGGCTTATTTCCCCGAATATGGCGTGCCCGTCTATGACGATCCTGCCACAGGGGTATTTACGGATCAGAATAAACATATAGACGTATCCAAGTCCGAATTTCGCTTAGGCATCGGCATTCGTGCCGAGGTGGGGTATGAATGGGAAATAGGACGCCCGTACAGCCGTTACAACGAACAGTATATAGGTCTCCTGCTATTCGCCGATTATAATGTCTGGACAATGGGTAAGTCGGCGACATCCGATGTCTTAACCATAGATGCCGCCACAGCCACTGCTGCGCCTGCTATTCATATTGCTCCCTTATCTAATCACGACATATATCCCTTAGCCGTCGGAATACGCTTCTATTATGCCTTCCAAACGGTTGATTATAGAGGACACGGCTGGCATAGATAGTAAATTTTCCATAATTATTTGCATAATTCATTTATTTTTAGTACTTTTGCAGTCAGTTTTTGTTAATTGATAATTTTGAACAAAAACAATAAAAACCTCTTGATTAGGATGGGTGCTACAGACACCGGATGCTGTGAGCGTGTGAAAATCCTTGTATGCAAGCATCCAGATATTATTCACCCACTCACACCATCTCCTTCCTTCAGAAGGCATCATCCTCTTCAAGACGATAAACCTCGCGTTCGGCAACAAATCGCAAATGGCCGATACCACTCCGTTTAATCAGCAGGCGACTTGTGCCTCCGCTCTCCCCACCACGCAAGCGTGTCGGGGACCCCGAAGGGCTAAATGATGAATTGATGAATTGATGGACTGATGGAATTGTTTTTGAAGCGAAGCGTTGTTTATCGCCTTGGGGTGGATGCTAACCCGACAGGGAATGATGTAGGTGGCGGAAAAGATTAGGGCGCTTGCTCACTAAGGTTTGCAGACAACGACAGCAATAATGGCTTGCAAAGACATAGCATCAACCACAAGGGGTAGATCTCGGTTTTTGTCAAAGTAAGTACAGTTATATAGAAGAGAAAATGATATCACTAAAGTAACGTGTTATGAAAAAAATCGTCGTTTTTACCGGTGCCGGCGTTAGCGCCGAGAGCGGACTTGGAACGTTCCGCGATGCGGACGGATTATGGGAAAAATACAAAGTAGAGGACATTTGCACCCACGAAGCCTGGCTGCGTAACCCGCAGTTATGCGTCGATTTCTACAACGCCCGCCGTCGCGATACGTTGGCGGCTCAGCCTAATGCCGCACATATAGCCTTGACACGGTTGCAAGAGGCGTTCCCTACGATGGAAATCATCACGCAGAATATAGATGACCTGCATGAGCGTGCCGGAAGTAAGCATATTACCCACTTGCACGGCGAAATAACCAAACTGCGTAGCGAGAACAACGACACCGCCACCGTGCCTTTACAGGGCTGGGAGCAGCATTATGGTGACCGTCATCCTGATGGCTCATTATTACGTCCCTATATAGTTTTCTTTGGCGAAGGCGTGCCGTACTTCCCGCAAGCATGCGAAATAGCCGCCACGGCGGATATTATGATTGTTGTAGGAACCAGCCTCAATGTCTATCCCGCTGCCTCCTTACTGCAATACGTGCGTGCGGACGTACCTATTTACTTTGTGGACCCTGGTATGCCCGAGTTTGGGTACTACAAGAATCGCATCACGCATATTCAGAAGCCTGCCACACAAGGCGTTCCCGAACTGGTGGAGAAACTGATGGGTGGTAGGTAAACTGGTAAACTGGTGAATTGGTGAACTGGTAATAAATATCGATTCACCTTTTACCGGTGTGCCCGGAGGCACCCGATTCACCGATTAACCGATTCACCGATTAACCTAAAAAAACACTTTTTGCAACTTTTTCATACTTTCATATCGTCTAATGATAAAACAACAAATGATGAAGAAAGTATTTTTATGCATATCGGTTCTATGGTGCGGATGGGTATCTGCACAAGTAGTGTCCGATTCTGTACGCCAAGACAGTGTGCAGTATCTGACGGCAGATGATTTGTTCCTGCAAGAAGTCAAAGTAACAGCCAAACGCTCCCTATTTGAACGTAAGATGGATAAAGTGGTCTTTAACGTCAGTCAGTCACCTTTGGCTGCCGGCACCAACGGAAAAGACTTGCTCAAAAAAGCCCCCGGTATATTCGTGGATAAGGACGGTAATGTCACCTACAACGGCAAGTCCGTCGAAGTATATGTAGATGGACGCCCTTCGTATCTGAGTGGCGACCAACTGCGGGCTATGCTGGAGGGTATGGACGGTTCGACTATTGAGAAAATTGAACTTATCTCCAACCCGGGTGCCAAATATGACGCCAGCGGTACCGGAGGTATCATCAATATCAAGACTAAACGCAACATGATGCGGGGATTGAACGGTACCCTGAATGCCTCCTACGGTGGTATGTACTTCAAGGATGTGGACCGCTGGCTCAATAACGACTTTGTGGGGTTGAACCTTAATTACCGTACTGCCAAGACATACACTTACGCGCAAATCAATCAGTACTACGGCGATTTCAGCATCACCAACACCACCCATGCCTATACACCTTTTATGAAACGTGATTTGAGTTCCGAATATAAGGCTGATTTTCAATATTATATGCTCAAAATAGGTAATGACTGGTATATAGATTCCGTCAATACATTAGGTTTCTTTATTCAAACGCCTACTATGGTCCAGTCGCAGCACGCTCCGGCAGACAAGGGTGGGGGAACAACGGCTTTTCTGTCTTCCACCGGCACTGATTCGCTATTGATTTATACCACGAGCATGACACGCAGTCACACGTTGGCTCCGCAACACACGGCTAACCTCAACTTTACCCATATCTTCTCCGACGACTTGGAACGCGAACTGACCGTTAATGTGGATTACAACCGCTATAATAGTAATGCCACCAATTTGCAGCACAACATAGAGTGGGCGGACGAAGCGAATAAAATGTATTCAGGTTTGGATATACACACCCGCCAAATATCCAATATCTATTCCGCCAAGTTGGATTTCCAAACTAAGTTCTGGAAGACAGGTATGATAGAAACAGGAGTAAAATATATCCTATCGACCATGAATAGTCGCATGACTACCGATTCTTTACAAGGTGAAGAGTGGGGACTATACTCATCCACACCGTCCGACTTCGACTATCGCGAACATGTGGCAGCTCTTTATATATCTCTTGCCAAGCAGTTCGGCGAGCATTGGAATGTCAAATTGGGCTTACGTGGCGAATATACCTACTCGATAGGCGATTGGCTGTCTGCCGATTCTGTCAGTCGCAAGTCATACTTTGACCTCTATCCAACCGTCTTCATGGGCTACACATCGTCTCCGCTGGGCAAGTTGCAGCAACGAATATCTGTCAGCGCCAGTTATGTACGCCGTATCAAACGCCCTAACTACTATGTCCTCAATCCGTTCAGAACATATATCAACGCCCATAGTTATTCGGTAGGTAATACCGAGATGACACCTGAATTTAATAACGATGTCGAACTCAATTTCTCCTATTCGCAATATATGAGCCTCACCTTCAATTTCTCACACACCCAGGATATGTTCTCGCAGCATACCGAGATATTGGACAACGGCGACGGACGCGCTATGTGGATGAATTTCGGTACGTGTACTACACATGGATTCAATCTGTCGTTGACCGAATTGCCTCTGGTGCCCAAGTTCAATAGCGAACATAAAGTGGACGGGGCTTGGTTGGCTCTGACCGTTAATGCCGGCTATTATAATTTCCTCAATAAATCCTACAAGAAAAACGCGGACGGCAGTCCCGAATACAAACAGCAGAACAATTATTTCCGTTGCAACGGTATCCTCAATGCTTATCTGCCCAAGGATTGGACCATATCTATGGATGCTTTTTACAGCGCTCCTATCACCATCGGATACAATCGTCAGCGGGATATTTACGAAATGGGATTCGGTGTGCGTAAGCAGATTAAGGAAAAAGGATTGGTATTGAACCTGCAAGTACAGGACCTGCTTCGCTCATCTAACTACGAAGAACGCTCACAAGGGCTGCCAGAAGGACAATATACCTGCGTGGAGAACAAAGTACGTCAACAGCGCGTTACCTTTACGCTGACCTATATGTTCGGACACCAGGAGTGGCATAAACAACGCAAAGTCGGAGATTCGGAGTTTAACGACCGACTCGGCTCCGGCAACTCAATAGGTCAATAAAAGGAACATTATTAAAATACAATAACTATGGATATCGTACCAATACTCGGCATTCTGATGACGGTGATGATTATTGCCTTAGTGCTGTATTACTCGCATAAAAAAGAGCACGAGCGCAATCAGTTGATTGAAAAAATGATTGACAAAGGGGAAGACCCGGAGCAAATCCGCAAACTCCTCAGTGGCAA
>JAGHSG010000076.1 GCA_018066005.1 Bacteroidales bacterium
ACTAATCCTTAACTTATTCCGCCTCACTCCCAAGCCATTTGTGTATATAAGAACCGCTTGATATGACGCTTGGGCGTCTTCTCAAATTCGTGCGGATAGAGTTTTATCTTAACCACTTGTTCGTATGCAGCCAGTTGTTTATTGAGCATTTGACGGTCCTCTTCGATTGCAGCCACCAGGTCTTCCTGACTGAGTTTATTCAGATCCGCAGCCGTATAGTCCGGATAAACCAATGCCACCAAGTGGTCATCATATTGCAGCACGATGGATTCACTCACGTAAGGCAAGTTATTCAACTTGGATTCAATCTCCTCCGGATAGATATTTTGTCCGCTCGGTCCCAACAACATCGTTTTGTTACGTCCTTTGATGTACAGGTAACCATCTTCATCAATCATACCCAAATCACCCGTTTTGAGCCATCCGTCCTTGGTAAAGGCCTCTTTGGTGGCTTGTTCGTTACGGTAGTAACCTTTCATCACATTTTCGCCACGCACCAAAACTTCGCCTATCCCCTCTTCATTAGGACGAACAATCTTAGCCTCCATATACCCCTCCAGCACTTTTCCGCAAGAGCCGGGTTTGCCATCCGGCCACATGGACCACGCGATAAGTGGCGCACACTCGGTCATCCCGTATCCCACGGATAGAGGGAATTTGATGCGATAAAGGAAATCTTCCACTTCTTTATTCAACGGGGCACCGCCTATAATGATTTGGTAGAACTCGCCGCCAAACACCTCCACCAACTGTTGACGAATCTTATCCAACACAATGTCTTCCAAGAAAGGCAGTTTCAGCACCCAACTTACAGGCGGTTTGGCTATTTGCGGGGCTATCTGCTGCTTGTATATCTTCTCCAAAATAAGAGGAACAGACAGAATCAATGTCGGTTTAACCTCTTTAAATGCCTGAATCAAGATTTTCGGAGCCGGTGTACGACCGATGAAATACGTATGTCCGCCTGCAGCCAAGCATCCCAAGAAATCTACGGCACAGCCGTATGCGTGCGCCAACGGCAGGAAAGCCACGTGACGGCATCCCGGATAGACTTTTCCCGTGGAGAAGAAGAATTTGATATGGCTTGCCAAAGCATTACAGGTGGTCATTACACCTTTGGAGAAACCTGTTGTACCGCTGGTGTAATTAATGGATGCTATATTAGCATTGCTGCATTCTTTATACTTCACATCGTCCGGTTTCATGCCTTTCGGGAATTTCTTGTCAAACTCCTTGCCTGCCCACTCCCAACTGACATCTTTCTTCTCGCTGATATTCGTCGCCAGAACTTTGAAGTTGGTCAACGAATAGACCACGCGCATCTCCTCCATCTGCTCCAGCGTCATGCCCTCAAAAATCAGGTCCGTGATAAAGAGCATTTTAGAGCCTGAGTGGTTAATGATATGCAGAGCATCCTCTGCCTTAAAATCTTGCAGAATAGGTACTATAACGACTCCGTATGTAACAGTAGCCAAATAAACGGTCACCCAGTTGCAGTTATTCTTACCCATCAAGGCAATACGGTCGCCCTGTTTGACACCACAGTGGTGAAACAAGCGTTGCAACCGCCATATATTGGCAGCCAACTGACCATAAGTCAACGTGTTCGTTGTCCCATAATCGGTGATGGCTTCCAAATCCCAGTGTTCCCTAAAGGAACGCTCGTACATCTTTACGAAATTATCTTCCGGTGCTGTAAGCATAATGTATTATTTTTGACGGACAACAATACTATCCACCACATAACGGCTGTCCCCGCGCCAAGGCAGAATACCTAAGTACTGCTTGGTGATCAATGTCATCTCTTTGTCCGCATTGTCGCGAATCTGTTGAGCCACATGTTCCTCCGTGACGGAGAACTTGAACTCGTTGGATTTCATGCCGGTTTGTGTACCGAACTGAATCATTTTTCCTTCGTAGGTCTTGAAGATAAAGCCCTCTTTTTTGAAGTAATTGATGGTACCCGTGTTGTCCGATACAGCATATACGAAACAGAATTTGAAGTACACGAACACAGCCAGTCCTAATACAATAATCAGCGTTATCCAAGTGATAACTTTACTTTTCGTTGTCATAATTATTCAATTTTGCGTGCAAAAGTACAAAAAATTTTTCATATTTGCAAATATTTCAGCATTTTTATCATCGCTTTTACGCAAGCGCGGTCTGTTACCTGCTCCCGCAATTTGCCTAAATGGAAACATTCTGCTTCTGTTCCTGTTGGTCCTGCCCACGCTATCCACACCGTTCCG
>JAGHSG010000030.1 GCA_018066005.1 Bacteroidales bacterium
CCGATAGCAAATCCGGTACCGAAGGCGGTAACCGCAAGACCAAAGCCACTATCAACTGGGTAGAATGTAATACCTGTATCGATGTGGAAGCACGTCTGTATGACCGTCTCTTTGCCGTGGAGAATCCCTCTGCCGAAGAAGGTGATTTCCGCGATTTGCTGAACCCGAACAGTTTGAAAGTGGTCAATATCAAGGCTGAGGCTGCTTTGAAGAAAGAGATGCACAAACCTGAAATGGTGGACGGCATAGCACAAGTAAATCACTATCAGTTCCTCAAACAAGGTTACTTCGTAGTTGATCCTGACACAACAGACGATAAACTGGTGGTTAACCGTACCGCCAGCCTGAAAGATAACTGGCAAAAATAGTTTAGAGTTTAGAGTTTAGAGTTTAGAGTTTAGAGTTTAGAGTGAAGGGGATAAAGCAAATAAACGGCAAGGACTATATCCTCTGTGCGTGGAGGCACAGATACGTTAGGTTGACGCCGGAGGAGTGGGTCCGACAGCAGTTCTTGCATACTTTGGTCGAGCAGTACGGCTATCCCGAATCGCTCATCGCGGTGGAAGTACAACTGGCTACTAAACGTAGAGCCGACGCAGTCGTCTATACCAAAGAACTGCAACCGCTGGTGCTGATTGAGTTTAAGTCGGAACAGGTGCATTTGACACAACAGGTACTGGACCAAATTGCCATCTATAACAAACAGTTTGCCGTGCCGTATCTCATTCTGTGCAACGGACCCGAAGTGGTGGTCGCACAGGTACAGGAAAATAAAATAACGTTTTTACAAAACATACCCGAATGGACGCAATTATTGAATTGAACGAATCGTTGGACACCGCTACTTTTTACGGTTTGAATAACCGCAATATGCTCTGTCTCAAAGACCAGCACCCCGATGTACGTGTGCTGGCGCGCGGGTATGAGATTAAGGTAACCGGCTCGGAAAACAGCATCCATAAATTTGAGCAGTCCATTCGCCAGTGTGAAGCGTTCTGTATTCAGCATAACGCCCTATCGGAAGTGCAGATACTGCAAATCCTGCATGGCGAGCAACCGGCACCGCAACACACCGCCAACCTCATTCTGCATGGAGTAGGGGGAAAGATGATTACGGCACGGAGCCTGAATCAGAAGCGGCTGGTAGATGCTTATCTGGACCACGACTTGTTATTTGCAGTCGGTCCTGCCGGTAGCGGAAAAACATATACAGCCATCGCCTTGGCGGTTAGGGCACTCAAAAACAAAGAGATAAAACGTATCATTCTATCCCGTCCTGCCGTGGAAGCCGGAGAGAAATTGGGTTTCTTGCCGGGAGATATGCGGGATAAGATTGACCCCTATCTGCAACCCCTGTACGATGCCTTGCAGGATATGATTCCCCAAAATAAATTGGAGGAATATATGGAAAAAGGTATCATCCAGATTGCACCTTTGGCTTTTATGCGCGGACGTACATTGAGCGATGCCGTGGTTATCTTGGACGAGGCACAGAACACGACAATGGCACAACTCAAAATGTTCTTGACACGTCTCGGTTTAAACGGCAAAATGATTGTGACGGGCGATTTGACGCAGGTGGACTTGCCTATGTCTCAGAAATCCGGTCTGCGTGACGCTATGGAGCGATTCAAAGATATTGAGGGTATAGCATGCGTGAACTTTACGGATAAAGATATCGTGCGTCACCCGCTGGTGAAAGAGATAGTGAAGGCGTATAATAAAGAAATAGCGAAAGAAGATGAAAAAGTTTAGTTGGATTATCCTTTCATTGTTTCCCTTTATGGTGAATGCCCAAGGGTTCTGGTTACGTTATGCCAAGACGCAACCGAAGGAATTTGTGGACACCGTCTATGAACGCAAAGAGGCGGAACGTGAGGCCAAAAAAGTACGCTTTATCTACAATGTGGATTTTGAATCGTACTTCGATAATCGGGAGTATTACGAATTGGGCGACCATTGTCAGATACCTCAAACACTCTTTTCTTTTCGCTTGTCACCAACGGTAGGTGTTCGCATCAAAGACCGCATAGGAGGCTCCCATAAACTCATAGCCGGTGTACGCTATACGCAACCCTTGGGCGGAAATTGGGAAAACGTGAACGTGGTGCCGACGGCATATTATCATTTTAGCAATTACGGTGTCAATCTGCAATTGGGTGCTATCCCGTACGAGAATCGTATTATGTCGATGCCGGATTGGCTACAATATGACAGTATCGCGTACGCGCGTCCAAATATACAAGGTGCTTTGATTACCTATCAGGACAAACGGGGATTTGTGGAGTTTATGTGTGACTGGCGCAGCGCATTGGATTGGCATAGACGCGAGATGTTCCGCATCTTGTTCAACGGACAGTATCAGTATAAATGGTTCTTCGTGGGAGGTTTGGCACACATGAATCATACTGCTTGTTCGGCAGATCCCGAGTTGCATTCCCAAGAGAGTTTATACGATGACATCAATTTAGGTGTCCATGTCGGCTTTGACTTTACGCAACTGACGCCATTGGACTCGTTGGCCATCAAAGCAACTTATATCTACGGCATTGCCCGCGACCGAAAGAATAATGAAAAGTATCAACCGCAAGGTGTGCTGATTGAGTTATATGCCAACTGGTGGTTCTTGGGTGTGAAGAATACAACCTATATCGGGGATAACCTTCAACCGCTCCGTTATGCAGATAATCTGGGTACACCTATCGGCAGCTTGATGTGTCAGGGGGATCCTTTCTACCAAGCCACGTTCTATAACCGCACGGATATATTTGCATATATATACCGATCCAGTTTTGTCAATTGTTACATGAGTTGGAATATGCACTACGACAATGTCAGCAAGCGTCTGCAACACCAACAGCAACTGATTGTACGCTTCAACTTGGACGGCCTACACAAAGACAAAACCGGCTCGTTACTCCGTGGTATGTTTGATAAATAACTGAATATGAATATAATAAAAACACCATTAGAAGGTTTATTGGTCATTGAACCGCAGTTGTTTCGTGATGCACGTGGGTATTTTGTAGAAACCTACAATGAACAGCGTTATCTGGACGCGGGTATTGATGCACGTTTCGTACAAGACAACCAATCGTGTTCCTCTTACGGAGTAGTACGTGGCTTGCACTTCCAACGTCCTCCTTATACACAAGCCAAACTCGTGTGCTGCACGCAGGGTAGGGTGCTGGATGTGGCTGTTGATTTGCGTAAGGACAGCAAGACATTTGGGCAGTGGTTCAGCGTCGAACTCACGGAGGAAAATCATCGGCAGTTCTTCATTCCGCGTGGCTTTGCACACGGCTTTAGCGTGTTGAGCGAGAAAGCGGTTTTTACCTATAAATGTGACAATCTCTACCACCCCGAAGCAGACGGCGGTATCCTCCTTTCCGACCCCGACTTGAATATTGATTGGCAAGTACCCGAAGAACATCGCATCTTGTCCGAGAAAGATACCAAACATCCTCTGCTTAAAAACTTTGATAATCCTTTCTAATATGAATATTCTCATTACCGGTTGCAATGGTCAGTTAGGTACCGAAATGCGCAATTTGAGTGCGCAACATACCAACCATACCTATTTCTTTACGGATGTTCAGGAATTGGACATTACGAATCGGCAAGCCGTCCTTGACTTCGTGCAGAACAACAACATCGACCTTATCGTCAATTGTGCCGCTTATACCAATGTGGATAAAGCCGAGGAAGATGAAGTTACCGCCCGCCTAATCAATGCACAAGCCGTGGAAAACTTGGCTTCGGCAGGATGCAAAATAATCCACGTCTCCACCGATTATGTCTTTTCAGGAGACGAACATGTTCCTTGTCGCGAAAGTGACCCTGTCGCACCGCGTACCGCGTATGGTCGTACCAAATATGAAGGAGAGCAACTGCTTCTCAATACCAATCCGCAAGCCATCATCTTCCGCACGGCTTGGCTGTACTCACCTTACGGCAATAACTTTGTCAAGACGATGCTCAAATATGGACGCGAGAAAGATGAATTGCGCGTAGTCTATGACCAGATAGGTACACCTACCTATGCCGAAGATTTGGCGATGGCAATTTATGCTGCCATAGAAGCCCCGCAATGGCACGCCGGCATCTACCACTTCACCAACGAAGGCGTCTGCTCGTGGTTTGATTTCACCGTCGAGATACTGCGTCAAGCAGGGGTGACTTGCAAGGTTACGCCTATCTTGTCTTCTGAATATCAATACAAAACGCCACGGCCTCACTACTCTGTTTTGGATAAAGCCAAGGTTAAAACAACCTTTGGAATAACCATCCCTTATTGGACTGATTCACTTGCCAAATGCCTCAAACGACTGTAAAAGACATATTACAATTTCTCGCCGAGTTGGCGCAGAATAATAACCGCGACTGGTTCCAGACCAATAAGTCGCGTTACGATGCGTGTCGCAAATACTTTGAATCGCTGACGCAGGAGTATATAGACGGGTTGACGACTATTGACCCTTCTCTCAACGGACTGCAACCCAAACAATGTATCTGGCGCATCTACCGCGATGTACGTTTCTCGGCAGATAAACGTCCGTATAAAGAGTGGTTTGGCACTTTTCCGGCATCCGGTAATCCCGAGCAACCCAATAGTTACGGTAAACACTCTATGCGAGGCGGTTATTACCTGCATCTGCAACCCGGGCATTGCCTCTTTGCCGGAGGTATATGGTGCCCGAGTCCGGATCTGTTAACGGCATTACGCAAAGAGATTTTGGCGAATTATGACGAAGTGGAGCAGATTATGTCTAATCCCCAATGGAAACGTTACTTCGGCGATTTTGATACCGATTGGATGCTCAAAAAAATCCCTGCCGGCT
>JAGHSG010000025.1 GCA_018066005.1 Bacteroidales bacterium
ACTTCCTGCGCTGCGGATTTATGGCTATTGACCCGCATAACGGTCACGTCAAAGCATACGTAGGCGGCCCCGACTTCACGCATTTCCAATTTGATATGGCTACCAAGGGTAAACGTCAGATAGGTTCGACCGTCAAACCCTATCTGTACACCTTGGCAATGGACGAAGGTATGTGGCCGTGCGAAAGAGTTCGCAACGTGTCCTATACATTGATTGACAACAACGGTAAGCACTGGACTCCCAAAGACGCTCACGCCGAGAGTGTTGGCGAAATGGTTGATTTGACGTGGGGATTAAAGAAATCCAGCAACTGGATTACAGCCTACCTGATGTCGCTCTTCACCCCCGAACAACTGGCGCAACTGATGCACTCCTTCGGTATAAAAGGATATATCGACCCGGTTGTCAGTATGTGTTTGGGTACTTGCGACGTGAGTGTGGAAGAGATGGTGGACGCTTATACCGCCTTTGTCAATAAAGGTATCCGTACCGAACCGCTGTATGTAACACGCATTGAAGACAACAACGGCAATACCATTGCCACCTTCTCGCCCCGTTCCTACGAAGTCATCAGCGAGACAACGTCCTACAAGATGATTCACATGCTGCAAAAAGTCATAACCGAAGGTACCGGCATGCGTTTACGCGGTAGCGAGTACCGGCTCTATATGCCCATGGGCGGTAAGACAGGTACTTCACAGAATCACTCGGACGGTTGGTTTGTCGGCTTTACGCCCGAATTGGTAGCCGGTTGCTGGGTTGGCGGTGAAGAACGCAGTATTCACTTCGACAATATGGAACGGGGACAAGGTGCCCGCACGGCCCTACCCGTCTATGGACTGTTTATGAAGAAAGTATATAACGACCCCGACTTGGGATACAGTTTCAATACCGGTTTTGATGTTCCCGACTGGTTTGACCCCCATGCGGGATGCAAATAGCAGACCCTTACCCTTATCCCTTTCCCTCATAGGGCGAGGGTGTACAATATGAAAAAAGGATATGTTGTCATAGTATGTTTATTCTTCCTCCTTCCCTTTGAGGGAAGGCAGGGATGGGTCTCTGCTCAGCTAAATACCGACCGCATCACTGCCATCGGGCGTAATGCGTTGTACTTTGACGACTATGTCCTTTCTATCCAGTACTTCAATCAGGTCATCAAACTCAAACCCTACATTGCCGAACCCTATCTGTTACGCGCCATTGCCAAGATACAACTGTCTGATTATCAGGGGGCATTGCGGGACTTGAATATGACCATTGAGCGCAATCCATTCAACCCCGGAGCCTATTACACCCGTGGCTATGTGGAGCGCATGCTCAATGATTATGAAGCAGCCGACAGAGATTTTACGCAAGCCCTCGTTCACTCCCCCGAGAATAAGACCTATATGATTCTTCGTGCCGATGTTCGCAGTGCCATGGAGCGGTACGATGAAGCCGTTGCCGACATGGACTTCCTGTTGCGCAAAGAGCCCGAGTCCGGTTCATTACACTTTGAAAAAGGCGTTATTCTGCTGCAACACAAAGATTCGTTAGCGGCTTTGGAATGCTTCAAAAAAACCACCGAGTTGGATAGTTACAGTTCCGGCAACTGGTCGGCATTGGGTATGATGAACCTGCTGCTGAAAAATGACGACGAAGCGTTGACCGACCTGACCAAAGCCATCTCGTTGGGCAGTAAATGGGCAGGTGACTACGTCAACCGGAGCATTTTATACCACCGCAAGAACAATTTCCGCGGTGCATTAGCCGATATGGACATGGCGGTGCAATTAGCCCCGCAAGATGCTTCTATCTTCTTCAACCGCGGCGTCTTGCGTCAGCAAGTGGGCGATTATAACCGCGCCGAAGACGATTTTCGCCGTGCCGGAGAATTGGCGCCGGATAAGTACCCGAAGTTTATCTTGGATGCCATCATTGCCCGCAAACCGATTGATGAGAAACTGATGCGTGAGCAGGCAGCCACCTATCAGCCTCCCAAGCGTGATAGACGCAAAGAATTCTCATCGCGTGTGGCACAAAACCAAATCGCCGATCCTAACGAAGAGAAATATACATCCGAGTCTCGCGGAAGTGTGCAAAATAAGTACGCCGACGTTATCAACGAGCCGAATATAGCACTTACTTACTATGTCCAAAATCAGACATTAAGAAGGACCAATTATTTCCATTATTCGGTACAG
>JAGHSG010000023.1 GCA_018066005.1 Bacteroidales bacterium
CGGTGATGATTATTGCCTTAGTGCTGTATTACTCGCATAAAAAAGAGCACGAGCGCAATCAGTTGATTGAAAAAATGATTGACAAAGGGGAAGACCCGGAGCAAATCCGCAAACTCCTCAGTGGCAAGAAAGAGGAAGAAAAAGACCCTACCAAGCACTTCAAATCGGGTATTACACTCCTTACCATCGGTCTGGGACTGGTGTTGTGCAACTTGCTCTGCTATTGGAGTACCTTGGGCATTGGCGCTTTTATTGCGATTATTGGTTTAGGTGAATTGGCTGTAGCGTGGTACCTTCGCAAGTATTCGAAATAATCATCCGACGCCATCAAAATGCGGTACGCCGATTCCTAATCGGATTGACTAATGGCGATACAATGCTGGCAGACGACCTGGCACAGGAGACCTTTATTAAGGCCTTCTATGCGTGGGATACCTTTGTCGCTCTATCGACACCCAAGACTTGGCTCATGCGCATTGCATACACTACGTTTGTTGACTATACACGGGCGCATCATACCACCGAGGAGTTAGACCAAGCGGAGTGGGTACAATCTGCCGCTAATAGCCGTTCAGCGGATATACAACACGATGTGCAAGCAGCCTTGCAACAACTGTCGGAACAGGAACGAATATGTGTCCGGTTGGAACTGATAGAAGACCAATCTATTCGACAAATCGGGACTATTACGGGACTCAATGAGAATACCGTCAAGTCGCACTTAAAACGTGGAAAAGATAAACTCAAAACCTTTTTAATCAATAACGGATATGACCGATAAAGACCTCAAAAATATCCTAAAAAGCACTTCTCAATCCGGTGTTAAGGATGATGAATTGTTTGTGCAAAAAGTAATGACACAACTGCCTGATAATCAAATTAAAATGCGGGTTGTTTGGTTAATACGAATGGCGTTTGCAATAATAGCAATCATTGCTCTTCTCACAACCACTGACCTTTCGCGTTGGTTAGCACAAATCAGTATGGCATCTATTGAACAAATATCCCTGACGACGTGGATATTTTCCGGAATCGTTATATCCGGTTTGACCTTTTTTATTTGCCGTAATCAGCAGGTTATTTAGCCTCTAAACGGCGGAACTCGGCCAACACGATAGCAGTAGCTATGGCTACGTTCAAACTCTCGGATGTCTCGGCTTCGGAGGGATAGGACGGAATACGAATGGGGTGTGTGATATATTCACGCACCTCTTTGGATATGCCGTTGCCCTCGTTGCCCATGATGATGATGGACGGTTGACAATGCACAATGCACGATTCTGTTGGCTGTTCCCTGTTCTCTGTCACCTGTTTTAAGACGTCGTACATATTCTTGCCATCGAGTAGCGTCCCGTAGATGGGAGCGTTAAGCGTAGAGAGCCATTGGGGGAGGTTGGTATAATGCACCCGTACACGCGCCAAAGCACCCATCGTGGCTTGTACCACTTTGGGATTATAGCAGTCCGCTGTGTCCAGAGAGCAGACGATGTCCCGTACGCCAAACCAATCGGCTGTGCGTATGATAGTGCCTAAATTGCCCGGGTCCTGAATGCCGTCCAAAGCGAGAGTTAGTGAATTTTGAGTTATGAATTTTGAATGATGAGATGGCTCTTTCTTAAATACCGCTATCGATCCTTGCGGAGTACGGAGAGCGGACATCTGTTGAATTTCCGTTGGGGTAGCATTATCCGGATTAACCAAGAGAACAAGTTCAAAATTCTTGCGGAGTTCCTGGATACATTTATCCCCTTCGGCGATAAAAAGACCTAATTGGTCCCGGAACTTTTTTTGCTGCAAACTGCGGACAAGTTTGATTTGCGATTTAGAAATGTGTTCCATATTCTTGAAATTTGTTGCAAAATTACATAATTATTTGCATATTTCCAAATATTTTTGTAACTTTGCGCGCTGAATTATTATGCGTACATACGCCCGCGACATAAGATGGTTGAGTTTGGTGACATTGCAGTTACTGCTTTCGTCGTGTCACATTACTAAATTCGTTCCCGAAGGTAAGTACTTATTAAACGAGGCGAAGGTACAAGTGACGGACACGAAGGCAGTCGATCCGACAGCTATGAAGAGTTACTTGCGTCAACAGCCTAACACGGAGATATTGGGCTTTTGGAAATTGCAATTACATATCTACAATACAGCCCCGTCGGATACGACTACCAAGTCCAAGAAGCGTTTGGCGCGTAATGCCCACCGTGTAGGCGAAGCCCCTGAAATATATAGCGAAGACATGACGGATGCCAGTATGTTCCAGTTGACAAAGGCCATGCAGAACAAGGGCTACTTTGATGCTTCGGTAGATACTACGATACGAATCAAAGACCGCAAATTAGACATTACCTATCTCATTACAGCGCGTGAGCCGTACAAATTGCGGGATACGAAATATGTTCTGGACCAAAATGACCTAATGGAGATAGCTATCCATAAACGTCGTTCGCTGCTCAAAAAAGGTATTCTGTTTGACTCGGATGTGCTGAATGATGAACGCAAACGTATTGAATCCGAGATGCGGAATGCGGGGTATTACTACTTTGAGAAGGAGATGCTGCGTTATGAAGCGGATAGTACGGTAGGCAACCATGAAGTGGATGTGACGATGTCCTTACTGCCGCATTTGGATAGCCCTCAAGATAGTGCCTATGCCGATGTGTTCCGGGTATATACAATCAGTCAAGTATGTTTCTTCACGGATTTTGACCCGCAGTACGCCCCGGATAGTGTTCAACTGACGAAAGTCAGTCGCGATGGTTATTGCTTTACATATCGTGGCTCCAAGTTGCTTCGTGAGCGTGTTCTTATGCGCAACACGGCTATTCGTCCGGGGGATGTGTTTAGTCAGCGGAATGTGGATAAAACGTATGAGACATTAAATGGGTTGGGAGTCATTAAGTATGTAGATATATCGTTTGAACGGGTTGGTGAGGATGAGTTGGAGTGCCATATTGTTCTTAGCCGTCAAAAATTACATTCGGTATCGGCTCAAATAGATGGTACCTACACCAGCGGCGACTGGGGAATAGCAGCCGAGGTGGGATACACGAATCGCAATATATTCAAAGGTGCAGAAGAATTCAGCGTCAAAGCCCGTGGCGGATATGAGTGGCGGCAGGGTGGTGGTCGCGCCATAGAAGCGAGGTTGAATATAGGTCTTAAATTCCCGAATCATCTTAAACTAGAATTGGAAGGTCGCTATCAAGACCGGCCGGATGAGTTTAATCGCGGTATAGGTAATGCCGTGTTGAGTTATGATATCCGTAGAACGGCTTATTCGCCGTGGTCTCATTCATTCCGCTTTGCAGATATCAGTTATGTCTATTTGCCGTGGATATCGGATAAGTTTAGGCAGACGTTCTTGCAGTCGGATAACTTGATGAAATATTCGTACGAGGACCACTTTATTGCGGCATTCGCTTATCAAGTCAACTACACGTCCTTCCGTCCCAAGCAGCCTTATCGTTCCTATGGTACGTTCTCTTTGTCTGTGGAAACGGCAGGTAATGCCTTGCAAGCCTTGGCCAAAGTGGCTGATTTCAAAGCGGATGACGATGGCAAATACAAATTAGGTAATATATTATTCTCACAATATGCCAAATTTGATTTTTCTTTCACAGGCCATCATATTATCAACGAGAACCATCGCTTTGTTTATCGGGGCGCGATAGGTGTAGCTATACCTTATGGCAATTCCAAAGCTATCCCCTTTGAGAAACGTTATTTTGCAGGTGGTGCTAATGGTGTGCGCGGTTGGACGGCTCGGTCACTCGGTCCCGGAGCGTATAAAGGCGAAGGTGGACATATCAATTACGACAACCAAGCAGGTGATATACGCCTGGATTTGAGTGTTGAGTATCGTGTGCGCGTGTGGAAATTCATTCACGCAGCCGCTTTTGTGGATGCCGGAAATATATGGACGATACAGGATTATGAGACGCAGAAAGGCGGACTATTCCGTTTCTCGGAGTTCTATAAGCAGTTGGGCGTGAGCTATGGAGCCGGTATTCGCTTTGACTTGAGTTTCCTTATCCTGCGCCTCGATATGGGTGTCCGCCTGCATGACCCGGCACGGATCGCAGAAGGTAAACAGTGGCGTACAGCGGGCAATGGACTGAATTGGAAAGATGACTTTGCGCTGCACTTTGCCATCGGGTATCCGTTCTAAGTTGAGCAATCGAAAAATCAAAAAATAAATAACAATATGAGAATTTTTAATCGTAATGAAGAGCAACCCAGGCGCAAGAATCGCGGATGTTTCTTTTCCGTCTTGATTTTCTTGGCCATTTACTTTGTGTTAAGTGCTATCTTGGGTAGTGCTACCAGTTCACTTTTCTCCACGCCGGAGACGAAGTTGCAGAAACAAACCGTCTACCGTCTTAAGATGGAAGGAACAGTCGTTGAACAAGCCAAGGAACCTAATCCGTTCGCTTCTATCATGAGTGAAATGCCGTATGGCAGTAGTTATGAAGAGACGGTCGGATTGGATGACCTGATTGCCAATATACGTTTAGCCAAAACGGATGACCGTATCTTGGGTATTTACTTGGATGGCGGGTCGTTCAATATAGGTATGGCTTCTGCCAAAACCTTACGCGAAGCCTTAATGGACTTCAAGACGTCCGGCAAGTTCCTCATCGCGCATGCTGACCATTATGGCGAACTGAATTATTACATCGCTTCGGTGGCGGATAGAATCTATCTGCACCCCTATGGAACGGTGGATTGGCATGGCCTGGCAGCCATCAAACTGTATTATCCGCGGCTCATGGAGAAATTGGACATTAAGATGAATGTGCTGAAAGTGGGAACATTCAAGTCGGCTGTGGAACCGTATTTCTGCACCGAGATGTCCGAAGCGGATAAGATGCAGACGATGCAGTTCTTGAATGGCTCTTGGAATATACTTTGTCAGGAAGTGGGTGACGCTCGTGGTATAAGTGCAGAGCAAATGAACGCCTACGCAGACGAGTTACCAGAATTGCAACCTACCGAGACTTATCTTGCTTACCATTTGGTAGATACATTAGTCTATGGCTACGATATGGACCGCGTGCTGCGCGAGTTGACGGGAACAAAAGATTATCATTCTCTCTCCACATCCCAATTGGCTTCGGTTAAACGGGACAAAGTAAAAGCAGACAACGAGATAGCCGTTCTCTATGCCGAAGGCGAGATAAATGACGATTCGCCGGAAGGTATAGGCGGTAAACAGATGCTGCGCACAATCAAGAAAATCAGCAAGAACGATAAAGTCAAAGCCGTTGTGCTTCGCGTGAACAGTCCGGGCGGTAGTGCAGATGCCAGCGAACAGATATGGTATGCCCTACAAACCTTGCGTCAGAAAGGACTTCCGGTTGTCGTTTCAATGGGCGACTATGCTGCATCGGGTGGCTACTATATATCTTGCGGGGCAGACTATATCTATGCTGCTCCTAACACGCTGACGGGTTCTATCGGTATCTTCGGCTTGGTCCCGGACGTGAGCGGCTTGCGTCAAAAAATAGGTATTGACATTGATGGAGTAGGAACGAATAAGTTCTCGGCTTCGCACATGTTCCTCAAAGGTATGACCAACGATGAGCACCAGTTGATGCAGTCGATGGTGGAGCGTGGATATGATTTATTCACGGCTCGTTGTGCACAAGGACGACACATGGCACAAGATAGCATCAAAGCCATAGGCGAAGGACGTGTGTGGCTTGGCGTAGATGCTTTGCAAATAGGTTTGGTGGACTCATTAGGTTCATTGGATGATGCTATTCTCAAAGCGGCTGCTCTGGCAGGAATAGAGCATTACACGATGGCTTATTATCCGGAGAAGAAAGATTTCTTGGAAGAAT
>JAGHSG010000167.1 GCA_018066005.1 Bacteroidales bacterium
GCAGGCGACATTTTATCCGTATCTACATTGATACCCATGGAAGACATGCCTTGACGCAGGATCATTTGTAGAATCAGATATTTGCGCTTGGGTTGCATCTGAACAGCTGTATTGAGCCACTCCTCAATGCGTTCCATCTCCGCCTTGCTAAGGTTCATGACCGAGCGGTGATGGAAAAGGGACAAAGCCGTGTAATAATACACATCCGGATTGGAGGGAGTGAGTTGAACGGCTTTGGTCAAAAACTCGTCCGCGAGTTCATAGTTCTTGAGTCCAAGGTAAGTCAGACCCATTGCGAATTGGGCATTGGAGTCTTTGGGGCATGCTGCCACTTGCTCTTGGAACTGCGCCCGGTAATCAGCCGCCTGAGCCGCAGTGAACCGCAAAGGGTTCACCACGGTGGGCTGAATAGCATGTTTAGTATGGCATTTACCACACTCGGTAACGCCCGGTGCCAAAATCTTACCACAATTTTGGCACTGATTAATAGTTAGTTGTGCCATTATTTCTGCTCTTTATTTTGTTTCTTCTCTTGAATCTTCTCCTGCACCTTATCGGTGGCACCTTTGGCAACTTCCGTAGCTTTATCGGCAGCCACTTTCGCAGCCTCAATGGCTTTGTCAGCAATACCGGACTCTTTCACCTTATCCATGGCTTTTTGTGTTGCTGCCGTAGCCACTGCCGTTACTTTAGACCAATCGTAGGTACGTTTGATAGCGGCGATAGTCGCATAAGACATGATGAATACGGAAGTAACAGCAAAGATTAACAGTCCGATGCAAATCATAATGAATTTCATCGCAATAATGAAATAGTTAGCTGCATTGGTTTCGGTATGTTTACTCGTACTGCCATTGGAATAATAAGTAGTTACTTGCGTATCCGGCAAGAGAGACATAGCCAAACCGGCACCTAAGAAGAAGGTAGCAATCGCAAATGCTACTTTTTGAATACCACCCAACACTTTTGCTTCGGTGCGGTGACGAGTAATGTAATAACCATATTGGTGGCTATAGTAAATGTAAGCAGGAATTAAGAGAATGAGATAAGCCACGAAAATCCACAAGAAGATAGCAAACTTTTTCGCAGACTTGAAGGATGCCTTACGCTCCTTAACAATCATCTTTTGATACTTCTTGAACTTCATATTGTTAACCTCATCGTATTGAGCCCGATATTCTTTACTCTTTTTCTCGTAATTCTTGATGGACTCTTTGTATGATTTTTTCAAATCCCTTGATGTGCAAGTATCCAAACGGGCTTGATATTTAACGATGGAAGAATCATAATCTGTAACACGATATTTGATATTAGCCAATCGAGCCGCTTTGTGCAATTGAGCAGAATCCAAGCGTTCAGACATCCATTCGGCGGGGCAAACATCGTAGGCAATAGTTGTGTCTCTTTCTACCCAATTCTGCACTTGTTTAAGTTCGCTTTTTCGACGGTCAGCACCTGATTTAGCGTCATTGTATATGTATACCATACCCAAGACTGAGAGTACACAACCCAAAATAAGCGACCATTGGAAATTCCAATGTTTCTCACGCGACCAAGAAACAATACCACGTAATTCCGATAAACGATCTTGGAAGATTTTATCATTCTTGTCCTTAACTGTTTTCTCTGCCTTATCAAGCAGTTGGTCCATTTCGTTACACTCTTCTTCCGAGCAAGGATAGACATCGTCTATTTCAACCGAATTACCTTGCTTGTCTTGAGCTGTGAGGTTGCTACTGGTGTGCATGGCAGCATCTAAGAGCGAATAGGCCTCCGCGTTAATTTGGTGATTGACTTTGGCTTCGTTCAAATCTTCTTCGGTGAAGGAAACGTAACCTTTCTCATGTGTCTGCTGACGCTTGTTGATACGATCTTTTAAAAGTGACATAGTTGTAAAGATTTTTAATTGTTGATTAATAATTTGTGATTGGTTATTGGTGATTCCTTATAATAATTTTTGCGCACGCGCACGTAAGGATTCGATTTTGTTGGCAAACTGTGCGGGTGGCACCGATTCGGCATCGCGGATAAGCGTTGCCCAAGCCCGTTTGGTTTCATCCGTTTGATGTTCCGCGGCTTGTTCTTTGAGTTCTGCCACAAAGTCGCGTTGGTTATAGGTATTGTTTTCCAGTGCCGTTTGTTGGGCATTATAGGCGGCATCGTGACGACCCATGATAGCAGCAAGAACAAGCCAAAGAACAGTAAGACCGGAAAGTACTAATAAATAGATAGTGTCGGCATTCTCCCCCATCTTAGGGCGCAGGAAGTAGAAAGCGACTATCCAAACAACGGAAACAAGAACATAAAAGAGTGCTCCCGTACCTGAAAAGAAACTAAACGCTACTGTTTGTTCTTCTGCCCATTGAATACTTAACTTGTCCCATTTGAGCCAAATAAAGAACAGAAACTCTAATGCAACAACCCAAGCCATCGTAACCCAATAGACAGCAGGTGGCTCAGCGGGTCCTAACAAAACAAAACCAAGAATAGTGACACCTACTACAAGGAGAGGCATCAACAAAGTATAAAGCGGATTTTTCATAATCGTACGTTTTATAGGGTTAAACAGTAGGAGGCATTGGCGGCGAGGGAGGTGCAGGAGGTGCCGGAGGCGTCGGTGCTGCAAACAAACCATTCAGTTCGGGTAATGTAGAAGCAGCAGTCCATTGCGGCAGACCGGCTTTCCAAACGAGCGTAGCGGGGGTAAGTTGACCTTGTGCTACCAATTGGCTCAGTCCGTTCATATCAAACGGTCCGGTTTGTTGGTTGTTGACAAACACAAAGATCTGTACCGCTTGCGGCATAGGAGGAGGTGTCATCTGCGGTTGCGCATTCATAGCGCCTTGCGCCATTTGTCCCATCATACCGCCAAAAGCGCCACCCATACCGAATCCCATTCCGATGCCCATTCCGGCACCCATCATCTGACCGGCTCCACC
>JAGHSG010000052.1 GCA_018066005.1 Bacteroidales bacterium
CACGCAAAAATACAACTTTTTTTTAATGTTGGAAAATAAATGACATTTATTTTGATTTTTTATTATTTCTTCTTGTGTATATCTTTTTTTTTTTGTAACTTTGCGCGCTTTTTGTGATATAGATAAAAAATCAACCGATATGGATAATAAATACAATCCGACAGACATTGAAGCCAAGTGGTATCAATACTGGCTTGACAACAAACTTTTTCATAGTGAGCCGGATGGCCGCCAACCCTACACGATTGTTATTCCGCCACCGAATGTGACGGGTGTATTGCACATGGGGCACGTGTTGAATGAGACCATTCAGGATGTGCTTATTCGCCGTGCGCGCCTGGAAGGTAAGAACGCTTGCTGGGTGCCGGGTACAGACCACGCATCCATTGCTACGGAGGCCAAGGTGATTAAGCGTCTGAAAGAGCAGGGGATTAACAAGTCCGACCTTACCCGTGAGCAGTTCCTCAAGCATGCTTGGGATTGGACCGACGAGCACGGAGGAATCATCTTGAAACAGTTGCGCAAACTCGGTTGCTCTTGCGACTGGGATCGCACGTCATTCACTATGGATGAGACACGCAGCAAAGCCGTTATCAGCGTCTTCTGTGATTTGTATAAGAAAGGACTTATCTACCGCGGTTTACGTATGGTTAACTGGGATCCGGAGCGTCAAACGGCCCTGTCGGATGAGGAAGTTATTTACCACGACGAGCATAGTAAATTCTACTATTTGAAATATAAGGTGGCGGAGCCGGGTGTTACCGATCCCGCTACGGGGGCGGATTATGCGGTGGTGGCTACCACACGTCCCGAGACTATTTTCGGTGATATAGCCGTGTGCATCAACCCCAAGGAGGAGAAAAACCAATGGCTGAAAGGTAAGCACGTCATTGTGCCGGGTGTTGGTCGCGTTATCCCTATCATTGAGGACCGTTACGTGGAGATTGGCTTTGGTACAGGTTGCTTGAAAGTAACCCCCGCTCATGATGTCAATGACTATGCTCTGGGGCAGAAATACAACTTAAAGACCATTGATATCTTTACTGCTGACGCTCACCTCAATTTGGAGGAGTTGAAGGGTGAAGATTTGCAGTATAAAGGACTTGATTTTGATAAGTTCCACGGCATGGACCGCTTTGACTGCCGCAAGCAGATTGTTGTTGATTTGCAGGAGTTGGGGCTGGTGGATAAGATAGAAGACTACGATAATAAGGTGGGCTATTCGGAGCGTACCAACGTACCTATTGAACCGCGGTTGAGTTTGCAGTGGTTCATTCGTATGCAGCACTTTGCCGACATAGCCCTGCCACCGGTAATGAACGATGACATCGTTTCCTATCCTGCCAAGTACAAGAATACGTACCGCAACTGGTTGGAAGGTATCAAAGACTGGTGCATCTCGCGTCAATTATGGTGGGGACACCGGATTCCTGCATACTATGATGCCGACTTGTTGGCACAGACGGGATTGGAAGATTATCCCAACGATAAGATTATCGTCAGCGAAACCAAGCCCGAGGGTAATTATGTGCAAGACGAAGGCGCTTTGGATACGTGGTTCAGTTCATGGCTCTGGCCCATCTCGTTGTTCTTAAAGGACGGTAGCGAAATCGACAGACTCACCGATTCCCCAATCAACCGATTAACCGACTTGTCCTACTATTATCCGACAGCCGATTTGGTTACCGGTCCGGATATCATCTTCTTCTGGGTGGCTCGTATGATCATGGCGGGGTATGAGTATATGGGTAAGATGCCGTTCAAGCATGTTTATTTCACAGGTATCGTGCGTGATAAATTAGGTCGCAAGATGTCCAAGAGTTTAGGTAACAGCCCAGACCCGTTAGACCTAATTGAGCGTTTTGGCGCCGATGGAGTACGTATGGGTATTTTGCTGTCTGCTCCCGCCGGGAATGATATCCTGTATGATGATTCGTTGTGTGAACAGGGACGTAATTTCTGCAATAAGATTTGGAACTGCTTCCGTATGATTCAGGGCTTGGAAGTCAAGGATATGGAGCAACCGGAGACTTCACGGTTGGCTGTTGAATGGTTCCGCAGTAAATTGAACGAAGCAGCGGCTGAAATAGAAGACTTGATGAAGAAATACCGTTTGAGCGAAGCTCTGATGGCTATTTATAAACTCTATACGGACGAGTTCTCGGGCTGGTACTTGGAGATGATTAAGCCCGCTTATCAGCAACCGATTGATAAGCAAACGTATGACGTTACCTTGCTGTATTTTGACGAGATGCTGCGTCTCTTGCACCCCTTCATGCCGTTTATTACGGAAGAGTTGTGGCAGAACTTGGCAGAACGTAAAGTCGGCGAGAGTGTTATGTTTGCTCCGCTGAATAGCGATACGATAACCAATAAACAGGTACTGAACGATATGACCTTTGCCAAAGAGGTCGTAGCCGGTGTACGCAACGTACGTGCGTCCAAGAATATCCCGCCTAAGGAGAAAATGACGCTTATCAGTCCGGTCGCTTTGTCGGCTTTGGTGGCTAAATTGGCTAATGTGGATGTTGTGGTAGGTGGCGATAAACCGGCAACTGCAGCTTCGTTTATTGTAGGTACTACGGAGTTTGCTATTCCGTTGGATAACTTTGTCAATAAGGACGAAGAATTGAAGAAACTGCAAGCCGACTTGGCTCACCAGGAGGGTTTCCTCAAAGGCGTTATGGCTAAACTCAGTAACGAGCGCTTTGTTGCAAATGCTAAACCCGAAGTTGTCGAGTTGGAACGTAAGAAACAGCATGATGCCGAGCAACGTATAGCTGCGTTAAAGCAATCTATTGCCGCGTTGGAATAGGCGTTTTTGGGACAGAATAGGGCTCTTATGTGAAAAAATGTATTTTTTTTGCACTAAAATTTTGTCATGTCAAAAAAATGTTGTACCTTTGCAGCCGCTTTTGAAAAAAGCATTGCCTAATGGTGTAATGGTAGCACTACAGATTCTGGTTCTGTCTGTCTGGGTTCGAGTCCTGGTTAGGCAACAAGAGAGACCGTGAGGTCTCTTTTTTTGTTGATTTATTTTATTTTTATTTGGTAGATTGAAAAAAAAAGTGTACCTTTGCAGCGAATTTTCATTGAAAAGTGTATTTTTAGAGTGATATTTTCTATGGAAAAGTGTTATTTTTAGGTATGTATATTATAGGAAAAGTGTAATTTATGATGCTTAAGCGAAAGATTTACAGCAAGATAGAGCAGTATCTTAATGGAGATAGCCGAAAGATGCTCATTGTAGATGGCGCACGTCAAATAGGCAAGTCCTTTATTATTCGTCAAGTAGGGCAGAAAATGTTTGCCAACTATATTGAAATCAATATGGAGGAGGATAAGCAGGGGAATCGCCTTTTTGCCAATGCACGTACAGTGGAAGATTTTATTATGGCTTTAAGCACAATAGCCGGAGAGCGTATGAAAAATAAACACGACACATTGGTGTTTATTGATGAAATTCAGGCATACGACCATCTGCTTACGTTGGTTAAGTTCTTGATGGAAGATAATCGTTTCACATATATTGCCAGCGGGTCACAGCTGGGAATTGCACTCAAGTCCACGCAGAGTTTACCTATCGGTAGTATGGAAGTGTTGCGCATGTATCCTTTGGATTTTGAGGAATTCCTTTGGGCAAATGGAGTAGGTGAGTACGCTATTGAACAGCTTCGTCAACATTACCAATCGCGAGAGGCTCTCGCGGATGAAATGCATAATAAGATGATGGAACTTTTCCGCAAATATCTATTGGTGGGAGGTATGCCGGATGCCGTTAATACCTATTTGGTGGAGCATAATTTGGTCAGTGTTCGAACAGTGCATAATAATATACGCACCCTCTATCGGCAAGATGCCGCTAAGTACGAGCAGGAATCTAATCGCAAGCTGAAGGTTCAACGTATCTATGACATGATTCCATCTAATCTGGAAAATAAAAAGAAACGTGTCGTGGCACAAGAAATAGAAGGAATAAAAGGTAAGCGTATGGCGACTTATCAAGATGAGTTTGACTATATCATATCTGCGGGCATAGCTTTGGATGTGCAGGCCATCAGTCAACCGACTTATCCCTTAGTTGAAAATTCCGGTAAAAACCTCTTGAAGTTATACCTTAATGATGTCGGACTGTGCACAGGCGTATTGTATCATAATCTTATTCAACCTATTATGGAGGATCAGTGTAGCGTTAATCTCGGCTCAGTGTATGAAACGGTAGTGGCGCAGGAACTGCGAGCACATGGCTTCAACCTATTTTATTATGACAATAAGAAAAATGGCGAGGTGGATTATTTGGTAGATGATATTGACCATCTGACGGTCATGCCGATAGAAGTAAAATCAGGCAAGGACTACACGGTACATAGCGCATTGAATCACTTTTTGGATGTAACGCAATATAATATACACCATGCGCTTGTATTAAGTAATGAACAACGCGTCTTTGAAACCAATCGTATCCTATATATGCCTATTTATTATGTCTTGTTCTTGCAGCCCAGTGAGATGGACTTGGCTTCTGAAGTAAGGATATGAATATCATTTTTCCAATAGTAGGTTTAGAGCGGTTTATTCCTAAGGAGGAACTCTTTCCCCTTGTGCAATCGTTGCCGGATGGCGCCGAGGTGGTGCTGTTGTACGACAATGCCAACACCTATGACCGCTATTCCATACAGGCATGGATGGAACTGATGGTTAACGGGGAGAGAAAAAAGACCCAAGTGGGGTTTGTCAGTTCGGACTTCGCTCCTATGATTCGTGCCAATTTTCCCCATAATAACACCCTGACGGCTTATGTCGTGCATCCGGATACCGGTTTCCCCGACGAGGTCTGCTTTGAGGTGGAGATGGAGTTGGAGCAACTCGTCCTGCCTCCTATGCCTATCCGTATCCACTTGGACCCCATCGCCAATATACCGCTGCCGATGACCTGTCCCGAACGGCAGATGATGTGGCGGGATATTATGGATTATAGCCAAACACAGATAACCCCCGAAGGCGTCTTGGCGTTGGCTCAACGCAGTGCCTCCCTGTTCGGGCACGGCCTATCCGGCGACGAACGCACCGCTTATACGCTGTTGAGCACGATGCTGGCCTACGTGCACGGGTTGTGGACAGACCTGTCCGAAGCCATCGTGGTACAGCGGTTGGAACTGGATGGTCTGCATCGGGAGGCGTTCCGCACGCCGGAACAGTGTGCGCACATCATAGATGAGGAGATGCAGGCATATCAGCAGTCGCTGAATGCTTTCTTTGACCAATACACAGCCGTACTGACTTCGGGACTGACCACACGCGAGCGGGAGATAGACACCCACCTGCAGTGGCTGAAAGACCTGCCGGATAACCTCTATGCGTGGTTGAATGATAAACCTACCTTTGCCTCCAAACTCTACTACGAGCGTTTCTCTATGGACGAACTGTATGCCATCTACCTGCATATCCTATGCTTGGATTGGTTGCGAGCCAAAGGAAAACGCAAACTCGTGGTCGATGATTCGTTGCAGCAACGGATAGACAATTTTGCCTATTGGCATCCCTATGCCACCACTCGGGAGAAACGTTTGGCGGTGCAACAAATGCAAGATGCCTTGTCGAGCAAAGGTAAATATCCCGTGGCAGATTTGGCGAAGGCGATTAAGAGACTGCAAGGCAAGCAGATTATTGCATGTGGGACTATTTTTGTGAACTTTACTTCGGCAATCAATGCCCTGTTGGACACCGACATCAAGTCCAATAGTTTGGCTAAACATTTCCGCAGGTGACGTCACGTAGCGTCACAAAAGCGTCACAAAGACCGCCCAAAACGAAAAATTATTTATTTGATTATCAGTGATGTACAAACTTTGTGCGTCACTTTTTTTGTGCAAATTTGCACATCCTAATCCTATAGCAGTACCTTTGTTTGTGGAAAGGCAATAAAACGCGCCTGACCCAAGCAAATTTATGTTTAACACAAACCTAAACACGGAGGCGAATGACATGTTCATTACGTCTCACCTGGGTGCTAAGCAACTCCCCGGGATCGTCCAAAGCTGCTTAAACGTGGCAACCACCACGCCTATGAAGGATATGCTCCTTCTGTCTGTATTAACTAATTGCGCCTACGCATTGCCTGCTATGCGTTGTCATCACGGTCAACCGCGCCACAGTTACGGTCCGGACCTGATGACTATGGTGCTGGCCCCTGCCGCCAGTGGCAAAGGTATCATGAACTACGGTCGCCGTCTGCTCCGGTCTATCGAAGGCGAGCACGGCAAGCAGGTCTATATCCCTGCCAACGCCAGTTCGGCAGCCCTGATGGCACTGATGGAACGCTTCGGCGGACGCGGTATTATCATGGCGACCGAGATGGACACGCTGTCTCAGACGCTTCGCAGCAGTTATGGGCAGTTCAGCGACGTCATCCGTTGCCTCTTTGAACACGAGACGATTGCCCAACTGCGTCGCCAAAATAACGAGTTCATCGAGATAACCGACCCCCATGTGTCGATGCTCCTGTCCGGCACGTATAACCAACTCATACCTTTATTAAAATCGCGCGAGAATGGTCTGATGAGCCGTTTCCTGTGCTATGTCGTCACCGACCGTGCTGACTTTATGGACGAGGTGTGGGATAGTGATAACGATAACGATAACGCAAACGACAACGACAACTATGCCGAATGGGACCGGGCTGCCGAGCAGATTGGGGCGTTGTATTTGCAGCAGGTGAATAGTTACTACCCGTGCTATTTCTCTTTCACCGATGCCCAGCGCCAGCAGATCAAACGCATGTTCCGTGCCGAGTATGATAACTACGCTGCGGCTTATGGGGTGGAGTTTGACCAGACGCTCAAGCGTATGCCGGTTATCATGAAGCGTATCGGTATGGTCTTGACGGGACTGCGTCTGGATCCCAACCGCCCGCTGCCGGAGAGGGTAGAGTGCAGCGAGGACGATTTTCGCACGGTCATGCTGATGGGACATAAACTGCTCATGCACGCTGCCGCCACGTATGACCTCCTGCCCACGACTTCGACACCTTCGCCTGTCGCTCCCTCCGGCAGTCTGCTCCAGAAACAGTTCCTCGACTCCCTGCCGGAAAAGTTTTCCAAACACGATGCCGAACAGTTGGCGGACACGTTGGGCGTGTCCGTGAAAACAATGAACCGTTGGTTGACCAACTATGTGGAAAGTAATAATTTACAGCGAGTTAGACAAGGAGAATATCAAAAAATAATACGTCAAATAGCATAATGCGCAAATGCGAAAAGTGCGAATTTTCGCATTTTTCGCACTTTTCGCACGCGAGTATTTATGGATATTGTGTAGCCCAAAAACTCGACGAGAAACTTGTTTCGAGTCGAAGAGGAGCAGTGGCGGCTGCCCTAATTTGCATCGCAAATTCTTTGCAGCAAGCACGCTGCGCCATCCGCGCCCTTTACGGGTGTATTACGGGTTCTTTACGGGTTCTTTGGGAATGATTTGTGTGGTATTAATTAAGTATTATTATGTTTATCGTCAGAAAACTAATAGTCTGTAAGACTGTGATAAAGAAATACAGGAAGGACTATATGCTTGCATAATAGGACTTTATGGATGTGTTTAGCACGTTAGCAGCAACGCTGCATATTGGTTTCCTGAGGTTTTTATGGTTTTTGTTTATTTTATAGCAACAATACTAATCTTTAATCTCTAATCAATCAATTATGGCAAAATTTACTCCAATCGCCTTGTTTGCCTCTATACGTGGCAAACTGGACTCCCACAGCAAGTGGGCAACGGCACTTCGTCTCGGGGTGCAGTATTTCCTTCATATCGGTAAGCGCAATTTCTTCCGACATCCAAAAACCAAAGAAGAGCGTAAAACGCAGCAACGGCTTCGTCAAGCCTCTCTTGATTACAATCAGTTGGATAAGTCATCGGAACAATACAAGGCTTACTTGGCAGATTTTGAGGAACAGGTTAAACAGAACAAGTGTTATCCGCTCTTCCGAACTTATTTCATCTCGCGCCGCATGGCAGAATTGAAAGCCGAAGGCAACCTCGCTGCCGATCCGACCAAGAACAAGCAGGACTGGTCTCTCAAACACCGGCATTAGTTGCGTTGTACTTCCTTTGTACATCCTCTGTACATTGTACATATCTAAATTGTACATAACCTGCCCCCGATTCACCGATTAAAGCACCTCTCGGGGTGCTTTTTTGCATTTTAATTCATTTTTATTTGGCAGATTGAAAAAAAAAGTGTACCTTTGCAGCATAAAAATTTCAATTTGGATTTGAAATTTGTCAAAAAATCTATAAACACATGGTTATAAGGAACTTACAATCCGAACTTTTGCGCTTGAGCGAGCGGTGGCAAGTTATTTCAGTCACAGGACCGCGTCAATCGGGTAAAACAACGCTATGTAAAATGACATTTCCTAACTATGCATATGTCAATTTTGAACACATACCTACGCGTGACAAAGTTTTGCAAGATATAGATGCTTTTTTAGACCAGTATAAAGATGGCTTGATTATTGATGAGGCACAACATATTCCTCAAATATTCTCTTATATACAAGTGCGCGTAGATGCAGACAAGAGCCTTAAATATGTGCTTAGTGGCAGTAGCGATTTTTTAATGATGCAAGGTATCACGCAATCATTAGCAGGTAGAGTAGTTGTTCGGCGATTATTACCCCTTTCATTATCTGAAGTCAAAGCCATTAATCCCTATTCAACGGATGAATTGTTAGTTCGTGGTTTTTACCCGAGTATATGGGGAGACGGACGTGACCCGCAAGATGTATATGAAAGTTATTATGAGACGTATTTAGACCGTGACGTAAGACAAATCATCAATGTGCAGAATGTGACTGCTTTTAGACGTTTTGTAACACTGCTTGCCAGTCGTATAGGGTCAGAGTTTAATGCACAAGACATGAGCAAGAGTGTGGGGGTTAGTAATCAAACCATATCCAATTGGATGGCTATTTTGGAGACTTCTTATACGGCTTTTCGGTTGCAACCCTACTATAAAAATATAGGTAAGCGTTTGGTCAAAACGCCCAAGGTCTATTTTTATGATACCGGATTAGTATGCTGGCTATTAGGAATTACTTCTGCCGAAGATGTGGCCAAGCATCCTATGCGTGGGGCATTATTCGAAAATATGATTGTGGTCGAGAAATTGAAGCAGTGTTTTAATCAAGGCAAACCGTCAAACATATTCTTCTATCGTGATCAATCGCAGAATGAGGTGGATATTATTCAGGAAAATGGGTTAAAAATCGAAGCATACGAAATTAAGTCCGCATCAAATTATAATACTGATTTCTTAAGTACTATACGTTATTTAGAAAAAATTATGCCACAAACTATTGTTCGTTCGGCTGTTATTTATGATGGCACGGAGGAAAAGGATACGCTCGTAGATGGGGTTTATCATTATCGAACAATATTTGAATAAGTTCTCACTAAGATTTGCAGACAGCGACAGCATCAATGGCTTGCAAAGACATAGCATCAACCCCCAGGGGTATATCTCGGGTTTTGTCAAGAATCATAAAAATTTTGCAAAAAAATTTGCGTATATGCCAAAAAAAGTGTACCTTTGCAGCGAATTTGAGTAAAATGTTTAATAGATTTGAGTAATTTGTATTGTAAAATTGAGTAAATATTATGGCGGAATTCATTAGGAATCAGTTTAATACGTTAAAATCAAGACTTGCTGAACCTAGAAAAACTATACAGGTAATAGCCGGTCCGCGTCAGGTGGGGAAATCAACGATGGTTAATCAGCTGCTCCAATCCCTATCCGTTGCAACCTTTTCCTACAATGCCGACACTGTATCGCCACAAGATGGAGATTGGATTCGCCGTATTTGGGAAAACGTGCGAATGAAAATGGATATGCAGCAATTACCGGAAGCCGTTTTGGTAATAGATGAGATACAAAAGATTAATCAATGGAGCGAATATGTGAAACGTGAGTGGGATTTGGATACGATGACTAAAAGAAACATAAAGGTAATTCTTTTAGGATCGTCTCGTTTATTGCTGCGAAAAGGATTGACCGAGTCCTTGGCCGGTCGTTTTGAAATCATCAGAATGGGGCACTGGTCGTATCCTGAGATGCGCGAAGCATTTGGCTTGTCGCTGCAACAATGGATATATTATGGCGGCTTCCCGGGAGCAGTCACTTATTTACCGGATATGAGTCGCTGGCGTAAGTACGTAAAAAGTGCCATTATCGCTCCTGCTATTGAGAAAGACATCGTGCTGACTTCGAACATCTACAAACCTGCATTGATGAAACAGTTGTTTGAGTTAGGATGTACTTATTCTTCGCAGTTGCTATCGTTGACGAAGATGTTGGGTCAACTGCAAGATGTCGGCAATGTAACTACATTGGCGTCTTATTTGGAATTGCTCAGGCAAGGCAACCTGTTGTGTGGTCTAAACAAATACGCTCAAGACGAAGCACGCAAACGCCAGTCTATACCTAAATTGGCAGTTTATAACAACGCCTTGCTGACAGCGTTACACGGCAAGGGATTGGACAAGGACGGCATCGATAGTATGGTGTGGGGCAGATGGGTAGAATCGGCCGTAGGAACGACTTTGTTGGATTTTGTAGAAGAGAATGACGGACAATTATATTATTGGCGGGATAGAAATGACGAAGTGGATTATATTGTGTCCATAGATGATAGAGTTTGGGCGATAGAGGTAAAGAGTGGACGTAGAGGTATGAATAGTGGACTGACTGCGTTTACCCAAAAGTATCATCCGCAACGTACCATGGTCGTTGGAACCGACGGTATAGATTTGGAGACCTTTTTTTCTGCCGATTTAAGAAAATTAATATGATTTTTGTTTGGTGAATCTCGGTTTTTGTCAATCATTATAAAAATGTAAACTCTGTTTTGCAATTTTAGAAAAAATAAAAAAAGTTGCAGAATTATTTGCAGAAGTCATTTTTTTGTTGTACCTTTGCAGTCGATTTTTGATATAGTAGATTAATTTAAGTAGCACTAATGCCTAGTACGGATATTTTACGACATATCACTTCTGTTGGTCGGAAGGTTTTACCAGCCGGTGGCAAGATGTGGTTGTATGGATCGCGTGCTCGCGGTGATGCCAGACCTGTTTCGGATTGGGATCTGCTTGTGTTGTTAGATAAAAGTAAAATTGAGAATTCGGACTATGATAAGTACGCTTTTCCGTTGAATCAGATTGGATGGACAACGGATGCAGTGATTAACCCGGTCTTATATACCTTGCAGGAGTGGAAGAATAACGCTGCAACACTTTTTTATAAGAATGTTGAACGTGATAAAATTGAACTGATATAATGGCTCTCACTTCGGAAGAAAGACGGATTATAGTTGGTCTAGAAATGGAAAAAGCGCAGGCTACTTTTCATGAAGCTAAGATGAATGCCCAAATGGAGTTGTGGAGCGTCGTTTCCAACCGTTTGTACTATGCTATATATCACACGGTCATTGCGTTGTTGGTGTCAGAAGGAGTGCAAGTGGGAACGCATCAAGGGGCACAAAACCAGTTTGGTAAGTATTTTGTTACTACCGGCAAGTTTAATTTAGACGATGCAAGATTATATACTTTGTTGCTCAATATTAGGCAAAAAGCGGATTATAACTGCTCGTACAATACTGATTCGGAAGAAATGCAACCATTAATCCCGCGAGTCCAAGAATTTATTGATAAAGCAAAATCATATTTGTTATAAATACCATAAACAATGCTTACACTTACTGCCATATTATCACCGTGCATTGTGCATTGCCAATCGTCAATTGGTTATGCGAACACCCATTTTATAGGGGGGGGTAGCGCTTCGCGCGTAAATGCAAATAGAGAAATAAT
>JAGHSG010000068.1 GCA_018066005.1 Bacteroidales bacterium
ATATGTATATGGATATACATTTTTATACCCACTTGCACCCCAAGCAAAAAGGTCCATCCAACCCTTATATGTATTATTGGTTTGGTCATTAACGCATTTTTTTTGTGTTCCACCATCATCGTAATAAACATTACCGGGCATATAATTATTAGCATTTCCACCTACAGCCGTTACATAATCGTACTGATTTTCAGCGAAACGGAAAATACCATATTGAGTGGTTTCGTCAGTACATGTACGGGTTAAGTCGGTACCTGTTCCATCTGCTGTGGGACGGAATTGCAAATTACCTTGTGAGAAGAAGATTTGTTTACCTTCGCCTACAGTAAAGAGTTTTGCCTTCTTACCTCCGGCAGCACCTACAGGCGGTTCCTTAACGGTCACGGTCATGGTTACAATACTATCGCAACCACGGGCATTGGTAATAGTACCATCGGCTTGCATGGGATAAGTGCCATCCACAGGGAAGGTAACACCATTCCATGTCATAGGCAGCGCAAAAGTGTACACGTCTTGGGCATCGGTGCCATACGTGGTAAAACAGTACTTAAACTCAATTTGGGCATCGCAGGCAGTGGGTAACTCCTGTGCCATCATAGTTACGGCAGAAACAACTGCCACTAACGAAAGGAAGATTTTTTTCATAAATGTTTAATTTTTGAGGTTAGTAATTAAGTTATGTACAATTTGCACATGTACAATGTACAATTTTATGTACTATTTTGATTCGTTCATCGTTCGTTTATCGTTCGTTCATCGTTCGTTTATGTTAGGACTTTGTTAGGACTTCATTTCGAGACAGGTGCGGTGACAGGTATAATCTCCACACGGCGGTCCAGAACACGGTCGTGACTCTTACTATAATAAGGTTTGCTATTGGCATAGCCATGCACTTGCAACTGCTCGGGGCGGACGCCCTTCTCTATCAACAAATCAGCCACGGCTTGCGCACGCTGTACACTTAACTTCTCGTTATAACTCTTGCGACCCAAATCGCACGTATGACCATTAACTTCAATCTGCTGCTCCGGATGAGCCACCAAGATAGATGCCAACTCGTCCAACATATCTGCCGGATCCAATTTAGGACGGATGTCATTCAGGTCAAACCAAATAATCGACTTCTCCATCACTTCTACAATCTTCTGCGCAGCAGGAACGGTGTCGTAATGCAGCACCTGAACGGTGTCTGTAATCTCACGCACGGTATAAACGGTGTCCCATACACTATATTCTTCATAGACAGTAGGTAGCGGTTTGGTCTTAACCGGCTGATGCCAGCGGACACTGACTTTGGCTCCCACTTGCCATGGCAAATAATCATTCTTGTTGAGCGTATTCACGTTAGCATACACACCTACACCTACTGCCAAATCGTCCCGAACAGGGAAAGCAACACCTATTTCGGCTTGGGGAGCGAGCGTGATGGCCTTGGTGGAGAAAGTGCTCTTCTCATCCACAGAAGTGACACCGTATTCGTGCATATCGTGAAGGACTAAATCCCACTTCTCGTAATAACCCGTCTTCTCCACATCACCGGTCAGCGCCGTCTGATGCAAAACAGGATAGCCAATGCGGACACCGAGAGAGGCGTAGAGTTTAGCGTCGAGCGTGGAGCGTTTAGAGTTGAGAGTTGAGCGTTTAGAGTTTAGAGGATACTCCATTTGGAGCATAAGGGGGATATTGAGCGTCAGCAGGCGTAAATGGTCCTTCATATTGCGCTCATGGATACGAATCTCACCTTCCGGCTCGGTATCTGTATCGATATAGTCAGCCACCGTAGAAATGTTATCGTAAGCGTGCAACGAGTGGTAATAATCTACGCCGAGGCCTACACTAACGCCCCAGTTATCATTCCAGAAAAACGCATAACTGACATCACCTTGGGCAGCCACATGACCATGTTGGTACACCTCACCATATCCCATACCTAACCCAAATATGAGATGGTGTGAACAATGGGCATACTTGGGCGTGGGCTGAACGGATGCCGGACGTTTTTCTCTCTTCTCCGAAACCGTCATCGTTGTGTCCCAACGTGATACCAGTTGTGTTTTCTGCGTTTGATAAACCGTATCTTCACCTACCATTGCTACAATCTTCGGCATCGTATCAGGAGCAGAAGAAACAATCCCACTCGCGGACTGCGAGGGAACCTGCGCTGGCTGCGAAGCCGTAGTAACAGGGTCCGGTTTTAAGGATACGGTAATGATTTTTTTCTTCATCTTGACATCATAGTTCTTGCCAAAGACACGCTTCACCACCGAGGTCAGGCGGGCATCCTTGAAGGAAGCCGTAATAAGGCGCTGACTATCTACTTCACTCGGATTATAGACGATGGTATAGTGCGTCTTTTTCTCCAACCCCTTCAAGACTTCGGCCAAGGGCACCTGTTTATACCGCTTGGTGATGGTTGGAGTAGAAGATGCAGCCATGACAGACACTGCCAACAGCGACAAGAATACTATGATAGAACTTTTTCGCATTATTTATAACGGAGTAACATGATATCCGACGGCATCATGCCGTATATTCAACTTATATACCTCGCTCAGGGCGTCTAACACCTCATTCAGAGGATATTGCTCGTCCATATAGTAGTGAACATCCTGACGGCGTAAGGCATTATCTTCCAACAAGATAGGTTGCTTATACAAGCGACTGAGACGCATCAACAACTCTTCCAAACGGACCTGGTCGTAATCCATCTTACCCTCTATCCATGCGATGGAGGCTTCGGCATCACAAACACGCTTAACCAACTCCTTATTAGCACGCGTATAGACTAACTTCTCATCCGGCTGCAAGTCGGCATTGAAAAGCGGATTGGTGACACGCACACCACCCTGCAAAAGGGTTACTGTGGTCTGCTCGTTCTCGTCATACGCTGCAACATTAAAGCGCGTACCCGTGACACGAATCTGCAAACCGTCGGCACGAACTATAAATGGATGCAACGTGTCTTTCTGCACGTCAAAATATGCTTCACCTACCAACAAGACACGGCGGTCAGCCTGCCCAAAATCCGGCTCATAACTCAACGAAGACCCGGCATTAAGCACCACTTTACTGCCATCAGGCAAGGTAAGGTCGGCTATACTCTCGTGCGACTGGTAGCAGATCATAGAAACAGCAGGCTCAACTACCGTTGAACCACCGTTAAACACCCGATAAGAATGGGCAACCGGAAGGGAGATTAACAGGAACAATACAATAGCCGCAGCCCAACGGAAAGCAGGACGACGGTAAATAGGTATAATAACAGGTTTTTGGTCGGGCTGTTCTTCTATACGAGACAAGAACTGCTCCCACATGGTATCCACGCGGTCGTTGGAGATATGTTGCTGTTGCCACGCTTCATCCCAGGCATGGAAATGCTCCTGTGCCAAATTATCTTCGGCACGCAAAGCAGCCAATTCCTGCTCCTCCTGCGGCGTGATGCGACCTTCCAACAATGCTATGGTTAAAGATTGGTAATGATTCATCATAACGTTTTCAGTCATGTTTTTTAATAAAAAACACCCGAGACAGGCTTAACCCTACCTCGGATGCGTAATTATTTACAATTTTTTTTGTACAATGTACAATTTAAGGGCATTGTAAGCATAATGCTAACAGAAGTAGGTACTCTTGAGGCAAATTTTCTCGCAAGAATTTGAGAGCCGCCGTTATATGCTTCTCCACCGCCTTGACGGAAATACCCAAGCGGTCGGCAATCTCTTGATTCTTCAATTGAGAATCTCGTGACAAGACAAAGATCTCGCGCCGGCGTGCGGGCATGCGCATCACGAGCGCGTTCACGCAAGCGCACAATTCTTTATATATAGTGTCTTCATCCGGAGAAGTCATCACCGATGTGGCATACAACTCTTCCCTAAACTCATCGGCATTCATTTGAATAATACGCTCCGCCAAAGCAGCATGGTCACGGAGATAATTGAGCGTTGTGTTGCGAACGATAATAAAGAGCAAATCTTGAATGGAGTCTTGCTCACGAATAGGTTTATGCTCTTCCAAACGGCGCTGTACCGTCTCCCACAACTTCATAAAACCATGCTGCACCACATCTTCCGCATCTTCTTCACTCTCCGTAAAACGACGGACATACGCCAAAAGACGCATAAAATACGCTTTATACAACTCTTCAAAGGCCTTGCGGTCACCGCTAAAAACCCGACGAGATAAGGTAATGTCCGGCTGAGTAATCATCAATGCTTATTTAGTCTCATTTTGTTCGGCGGCGAGGGCTTTTTCGTAGCAGGCGCGGCAGAGGGGTTCGTAGGAGTCCGTTTCGCCGAGGAGGACACGTTTCTCGCTGGCTACAAGGCGGTGGCTGACATACGCCAAATCGCCGCAATGGACACAGATAGCGTGCGTCTTATACACATCTTCGGCAATAGCCATCAGGGCAGGCATAGGACCGAAAGGAACACCTTTGTAGTCCATATCCAGTCCGGCACAGATAACACGAATACCGCGTGCCGCCAACTGCTGGCAGACATCAACAATACCCATATCAAAGAACTGCGCCTCATCAATGCCGACGACGTCTATATCATCCACCATAAGGAGGATGTTCTGGCTGCTATCTACCGGCGTCGATTGGATGACATTATGGTCGTGACTGACCACATCTTCCACCGAATAACGCACATCAATGGCAGGTTTGAAGATCTCGACGCGTTGCTTGGCGAACTGCGCACGCTTCATACGACGTATCAACTCCTCCGTCTTTCCGGAGAACATAGAACCGCAGACTACTTCTATACTTCCCCGTCTGCGTGAGGGGCCTTGGGTTTCTCGCTCGTTGAACATAATTTTATATCTTGCACCATCATTTGGATGGTAGTGGTGTGGTTAAATGTATTCTCATCTAATTCGTAGCACACGTCGATAGGGTTGCCGTTCTGGATATACTCCGCCTTGTCGCCGTGACCGAAAGCGATGCCGGAGATAGCCATTTGGCGGTCGGTGACATCCAGACGCAGGTGTTCGCCGTTCTTGCCCACCTGTTTGGTATAGCGGTTATTGATAACCCGCCGCGTGACAAAGACAGGACGGGGGTTATCCGGACCGAAGGGTTCGAGGTGCTTGAGTATATTGTAGAACTTGGCATCTATATCCGCAAAACCTATCTCCTGCTCCACATCCAGCGTCGGCACCAATTGGTCGGGGGTAATATGTGTACTAACAAACTCTTCAAAGCGTCGTTTGAACTCGGGCAGGTCTTTCCGGTGCATACTCAGTCCCGCGGCGAACCGGTGTCCGCCAAAATTGGTGAGCAGGTCGCGGCACGAATCAATAGCCGTGTATATATCAAATCCCCCGACCGAACGCGCCGAGCCGCTGATGATATCTTCGTCGCCGGACGTAAGGACTATAGTGGGTCGGTAATAGGTCTCGGTCAGTCGCGAAGCCGCTATGCCGATGACGCCTTTATGCCACCCTTCGCCAAAGACGACCGTGGTACGTTTGGCAGCGTTGTCAGGGTCCTGCGAGAGCATCTCCAAGGCACTGCGCGTGGTGAGGTCGTCGTAGTCGCGCCGCTCCATATTGTACGCATCTATCTCGGCTGCCTGCTTGGCTGCAAACTCTTCATCATCGGTGATGAGCAGTTTGACGGCTTCGGCTCCGGAGCGCATCCGTCCGCTGGCGTTGATACGCGGTCCGACCTTGAAGACGAGGTCGGAGAGGGTTATTGTCTTATCTTCCACCCCGGCCACTTTGAGTATCTGCTGCACCCCGACAGGCGGGCGTGTATTGATTTGTTTCAGTCCATAATACGCCAATATACGGTTCTCGCCCGTCATCGACACCACATCGGACGCGATAGACATAGCCAGGAAGGGCAACAGTCGGAGCCACTTGGCATCATCCACCCCGTGCGTCTTGGCATACGCCTGCACCAGTTTGAAGCCGACTCCGCAACCCGACAGGTCTTTGTACGGATAGCCGCAGTCGGCACGCTTCATATTGAGCACCGCTACGCAGTCGGGGATGACGTCGCCCGGCGTGTGGTGGTCGCAGACAATGAGGTCGATACCTTTGTCCGCCGCATAACGCGCTTTGTCCACCGCTTTGATGCCGCAGTCCAAGGCAATGATAAGGGCACATTTTTCCTGCTCCGCCACATCTATTCCGCGGAAAGATATTCCGTAGCCCTCCGTGTAGCGGTCGGGTATGTAGTAGATAACCTCGGGCGTCAGTCCACGCAGGAACGTGTACATAAGTGCCACAGCCGTCGTTCCGTCCACGTCGTAATCACCATACACCATAATACGCTCGCGGTAACGGATGGCGTGCTCCAAACGGTTCACCGCTTTATCCATATCACGCATCAGGAACGGGTCGTGCAACTCGTCCAGCGACGGACGTATATACCGCCGCGCCTGCTCTGCCGAGTTGATGCCACGATGCACCAACATACGCGCCGCAGGAACAGTTATCTGCAGTTCGTCAGCCAGTTGCTCAATCGTTTGCTGTTGAGCGTCGGTCGGGGACCATATTTTCCAGTTATAGTTCATCAAGCGTGAAGGGGTCGGCATCTTGCCAGAGGGGTAGGACGGTGCGGAAATGGTGCAAGGCGTCAATGTCGAAAGTGGCTATACGTGTACCCTGTTGGTTATTGCGGAAATGGACGAGGGGTGTCAGATGCGAGTCATACGCCACCGAATGGCCGTTGTAGTGCAACCCTAACCCGTCGTCTCCTACCGGATTGGCTGCCGCTATGTAACACTGGTTCTCGGTAGCCCGTGCCGCCACCAACGCATCCCAGTACTGAATACGTATCTCGGGCCAGTTGGCACTGACTAAAAGGATATCGTAGTCGTTGCCGCTTTGATTGCGTGCCCAGACGGGGAAACGCAAGTCGTAACAGAGCAACAGGCGCAGGCGCACCCCTTTGTATTCAATGACGGTCCGCTGCCGTCCGGCGGTGAAGAAACGCGCTTCGCCCCCGTGGGCATACAGGTGACTCTTGTCGATGAATACAGGACTTTTGTGCGGTTGGATGAAGAAGCCACGGTTGAACAGTTGCTCCCCTTCGCAACAGATAAACGAACTGCACACCGCCACACCTATCTCGTCGGACACCCGCTGCAAAGTCTGCATCGTGAGTCCGTCGATAGGTTCCGCCAAGTCGGGACGGTCGGTGCAGAAACCCGTGGAGAACATCTCCGGCAGGAGTGCGACGTCAGCCCGTCCGCGCAAGCGGCGCAGACGCGAGACCGTTCGGGACAGGTTGGTAGATTTATCCGCCCACGAGATGGGGTATTGCAATATGGCAATTTTTAGGTCGATAAGGGTGTAATTTTTTTTTCAGAGTGCAAAAATACAAAATATTTTTGATATATAC
>JAGHSG010000103.1 GCA_018066005.1 Bacteroidales bacterium
TAAACAAACAAAAGATTTAATTATGGCAAAAGTAGAATATATAGCCCCAGTAGAAAGGGCACACGGTAAAGTGAAACACGATTCACGAGTAAGTTTTAGAGGTGGACACACCTATTATCTGCTTCACACACGAACAGAGAAAGACTTTTCGGAGCACGAGAAAGCGTACCGCAGGAGTTTTGGTGAACTGACCAAGACCGCCTCGCAAATCAATAAAGATGAGGGGAGAAAAGACGAGTACCAAGATTGGAAAGACAAAGGATACACCAGCAGGTATCGCTACATATTAGCGCAACTGGTAGAAGGTAGGGAGGAAGTATAGTGATGTTATGTTGATGTTATGTTGCAAGCTGCGGGTAAGCAGCAAAGCTGCTATTGATTGAACGGCAGCAGGCTGCCTAAATGAACGCCGCAAGCGGCTAGTAGAACGGGCAGAGCCCTAATAGAACGCGATGCTAAATGAACGCCGCAAGCGGCTAGTAGAACGGGCGGAGCCCTAATAGAACGCGGAGCTAATAGAACGGCGACGAGGTCGCCTAAACTGGTGAGTCGGTGAGTCGGAACAATTATAGAGGAAAGAACAGCGATTGGGCATTGGCAGAGGTGATGCGTTCTATCTCATCCACAGGAACATGATAGACCTGACTTAGTTCCTCCATAACATACCTAATCCACGCGCTCTCGTTACGTTCACCACGGTGCGGGACAGGTGCCATATACGGTGCATCCGTTTCCAAAAGCAACCGCTCCAACGGAATGGAACTGAGATGCTCCCGCAATTTACAGTTTTTAAACGCAATAATGCCGCCAATACCTAAATACAAACCCATATCAATAATCTGTCGCGCCACTTCCTCGCTGCCACTCCAACAATGCATCACTCCACGCAAGCGTGGAGAATGTGTGTATTCGTTGAGGATAGTAAGGGCGTCCTCGGTGGCATCACGGACGTGGAGGATAGCGGGTAAATCATACTCCACAGCCCACGATAATTGTTGCCTGAGTGCCTCTTTCTGCTGCTCCTTATAAGTCGTATCAAAGTGGTAGTCGAGACCTATTTCGCCGATGGCGCAGTAGTGCCTCGGTTGACGATGGACAATGCACAATGCACGATGAAGCGTTTCTAATTGGGATTGCCAGTCGTCTCGGATATTCTCAGGATGCAGACCGATAGCGGGAGAGAGAAAATCCGGATACCGTTGACACACGTTCCACACCGCTTCTATATTGTTGGCATCAACGCCGGGGACAATGATATGTTCCACCCCTTGCGCCTGCTGGGAGCGGATAAAAGCGTCCAAATCGTCTTGGTACTGCTCGTCGTCAATATGCGCGTGGGTGTCGATCATTTAGCGTTTAGAGTTTAGCGTTTAGAGAGGATGCTGCTGTCGCCATAACTGAGGAAGCGGAAGTCGTGAGAGAGGGCATAATCGTAGATAGTATGCCAATCACCCTTGACAAAGGCGCTAACAAGTAAGAGCAAAGTCGATTTAGGTTGATGGAAATTCGTTATCAACCGGTCCACAATATGGAATGTATAACCGGGCTTAATCATGATCTGCGTCTCGGCATGCAAAGTGTCCTGATGCGTCTCGTCCAAGTAGTTCAGAATGGCCGTCATGGCTTGTTCGGAAGTAAGGGTATGGTCGCGTTCATAGGCAATGAACTGGGGAACATGGAGAAGACCCTCTTGGTCCCCCTTCAAAGGGGGAAAATCGGATAGTTGTTCGCCGATAAAGTAGAGAGATTCAAGGGTACGCATGCTGGTCGTTCCGACGGCAACTATATGTCCTATATTATTGCGAATATCTTCAATCGCCTTGCGGGGCACGGCAATAATCTCGGTGTGCATCGTATGTTGATTGGCATCCTCGGTTTTGACCGGTTGGAACGTGCCGGCTCCGACGTGAAGGGTCACTTCGCTCATATTGATCCCGCGCCGGCGCAAATCGTCTAACACGGCATCCGTGAAATGCAGTCCGGCGGTAGGTGCAGCCACACTGCCTTTGATACGTGAATAGACGGTCTGATACGTCGTTTTATCGCTCTCCTCGGTAGCGCGATTGAGGTACGGAGGAATAGGCAGTTCGCCCATAGCGTCCAATATCTCGGCAAAGGAAATAGCCCCCTCTATATCTCCCCCTTCAGGGGAGACTGTTTTGGTGTGCCATGTGAACCTTACTTCGTGTGTATTGCCCGTGGTGGATAATCGCTCGGCGGTTAAGTTTAGCGTGTAGCGTGTAGCGTGTAGCGTTGTAGTGAGGGGGCCGGACTTCCACTTTTTGAGGTTACCAATCATACATTTCCACGTGCAGCCCTGCGTGCTGCCGAGTGACAGTTGGTAATCGTGCGGGGCGATAGGTTCCAGGCAGAACACTTCGATACGTGCGCCTGACTCCTTATGAAAGACCAACCGCGCCTGTATGACGCGCGTGTTATTATACACAAGGAGTGAGTGGGCGGGGATATAGTTGCCCACATTATAAAACAAATCTTCGCCGACATGTCCGTCGCGATAAACCAGCAGTTTACTATGATCCCTTTCCTTCAACGGATATTTGGCAATCCGCTCATCGGGTAAGGGGTAATTAAAATCGTCTATGAGTAGTGGTTCCATTATTATCTGTATTTACTTTCGTCCGCATCCCCTAACAAACTGATATAACTCTCATAGCGTGACAAGGCTATCCGACCTTGTTCAACAGCCGTTATGACAGCACAACCAGGCTCGTTGATATGCAAACAATCGCCGTATTTGCATTCGCGACCTATTTGGAACAGTTCGCGAAAATAGTGACTGACCTCATATTTATCCATCTCCACCCCACCGAAGCCTTTGACACCGGGAGTGTCGATGATGGCGGTGAATCGGTGAGTCGGTGAATCGGTGAATCGGTACATCTCGGAAAAGGTGGTGGTATGCATACCTTTGTCGTGGGATGTGGAGATAAGTCCCGTGCGGGTTTTCTCCTCACCAAATAGGGCATTGAGAAGTGTTGATTTACCGACACCCGAATTACCGCTCAGCAGGGTCACTTTATCTTGCAGTAAAGTACGAACACGTTGTACATCGTCAGGGTTGGTAGCAGCTATTTCAACGACCCTATAACCCAAATCTTCGTACAACATTTTCCATTCGTCTGCCGTGACTTTTTCTTCTTCGGTCATGAGGTCCATCTTGTTGATAACCAACACAACCGGAACACGATACGCCTCCGCCGTTGCCAAGAAACGGTCAATAAAGGTGAGGGATGTAACAGGGTGGTTAACGGTAACGAGCAGCAGCACCTGGTCAAGATTAGCCGCAAGGATATGGGCTTCTTTGGAGAGGTTAGTAGAGCGCCGGATGATATAGTTACGTCGCGGTTCAATAGCCGTTATCCAGTTCGTGCCGTCGTTCAGCGTCTCCACTTCAACATGGTCTCCGACGGCGACGGGGTTGGTAGTCCGAATACCCCGAATGCGGAAATTGCCTTTGATGTGGCACTCACGTGTTATGGAATCTTCCGTCAAGACGGTTAGCGCGCTACCTGTTGATTTGATGACCAGTCCTTTCATTAGAATGCTTCTGATACGGTAAAGTAAAAACTATATGAGTTACGATCTGCCCAATTATTATTTATGCTGTTTCGTGCCACATCAAAGCGCAAGTTGATATGTTCCCTGTTGACGGACACGCGCAAACCCAGTCCGTAGCCCACTTTGGGCGTTGTCCACTCCCAATGGTCGGTATTATACACATCCCCTACCCCCACGAAAGCCGTTCCGCGCAAGATACTGAAAATAGGAAAACGCAATTCGGTTTGCACCGCCCACAGGACGTTCTCCCGGTACATATTGGCTCGCACGCCCCGAATCAATTCCTCGCCTCCGAGGGTCGGCATTATTTGGAAAGGCATATCCTGAATCGACTGATTGGACAAGACGGCTATTGCACGCACCTGATAAGCAAAGATAAGTGAACGATTCACGCGGTCAAAGTCCGATTTGAAGTCGTGAGGTTTCCACAATGTGACGAAGTGGCGATAGTCGGCTTCTATATGCCACGCGCGATAATCGGCACCTAATCGGGGTTCGTAGTAGAGGCCTAACACTTTAAGCATCATACCCTTTGTGGGGTAATGCACGTAGTCCCGTGTGTCATACATAGCGACACCCCCTAACCCCCACATCAAGGTCTCGGAAGGACCGGCGAAGCAACTATCCACCTTGTTCAAATTCGTTTTTTCCCACAGGAAGTCGAACGCAGGCCCGACTGCCCAATTATGGCGAAGTCTAAACATCGGTTGCAACGTTACATCCGCCCGCTGGGAGTTGTAGTGGCAACTATACCGGTTGTGATCCCTATCCCATCCGTAGTAGCGGTCCGGATAGTCGCGATAACGCGAACTGAAATAGAGTAGCCACGGTGTCTTTCCAGCCATGTACAACGTGCCGGAAGCGTGTATCTGCCATTGGTGGTTAAGGGTGTAACACCCCGTGACACGAAAGGTAGAAGGGATGGTTTCCCGGGGCATATTAAAACAAGCCTGTACGGAAGCACCAAAGGACCAATTCGTTTCAGGAGAATAAGTAGGATAAACAACACCGATAACGGGCCATTGCATCACATTGTCAACGAGGGCGTTCCACTTCTCTTGCGCAGAAGTGAGGCTCGTCCACAGTAAAAAGAAAATCAGTATGTACGGATGTTTGACCATTAAACGGTCATGATCTCTTTTTCTTTCTTGGCATAGATGTCATCTATGCGTGCTATTATCTTGTCATGCAGTTTCTGCACTTCGGACTCGGCATCTTTCTCGGCATCTTCGGGCAATCCCTCTTTGACTTGCTTTTTGAGCAACTCAATGGCATCGCGACGAGCATTACGAATGCTGACTTTGGCGTTTTCTGCTTCGCCTTTACATTGTTTAGCCAGTTCGCGACGACGCTCTTCGGTCAACGGTGGGATGATAAGACGGATGCACTCGCCATTGTTGTTGGGAGCCAGACCTATATTGGAATTGATTAGCGCCCGCTCTATAACGGACAGCATGTTTTTCTCCCACGGTTGGATTTGAATGGTACGCGCGTCCGGAGTAGTGATTGTACTCACATTAGCGAGGGGCGTCAAAGAACCATAGTAATCCACCTTGACGGGGTCCAAAATACGTGCATTGGCTTTGCCGGCACGAATATGTGCCAAAGCATCATCTAAATACATAACGGCGGCTTCCATACTATCGGAAGCATCGCTTTGAATTTGTTTTGGATCAAGCATAATTGTAATGATATTAGGGTTTAACGAGGGTACCGATATTGGCGCCGGAGATAACTTTTTCAAGATTACCTACTACGTCCATATTGAACACATAAATGGGCATATTATTCTCTTTGCACATGCAAATAGCGGTCATATCCATCACTTTGAGTCCACGAGTCAGCACTTCGTCATAGGTTATTGTATCAAATTTAGTAGCCGTCGGATCTTTCTCGGGGTCCGCCGTGTATATACCATCTACACGTGTGCCCTTGAACATGACGTCGGCCTCTATTTCGATAGCGCGCAAAGCGGAAGCGGTGTCCGTAGTGAAATAGGGATTTCCCGTGCCGCCTGCCATGATAACTATATTACCTTTCTCAAAGAGGCGTAATGCTTTGGCTTTGTTGTAATAATCTCCAATCGGTTCCATACGAACGGAAGTCAGCACGCGCACTTTCTGTCCCAATGCTTCAAGAGCAGAAGAGAGAGCCAATGAGTTAATGACGGTGGCGAGCATACCCATTTGGTCACCTTTGACGCGGTCAAAACCTTTTTGGGCGCCACTCAAGCCACGAAAGATATTGCCTCCGCCGATGACGATACCAATCTGCACACCTTGGTCTGCAATGGCTTTTATCTGTTGGGCATATTGGCTAAGGCGTTGCGGGTCAATGCCATAACCTTGTTGTCCCATCAGCGACTCACCGGAGAGTTTAAGTAAGATTCGTTTGTACATAGTTTTATTTCTAATTATCTAGTTCACTAGTTTCCTAGTTATCCAGGTTATACCAACCGGCATACATGGCGTAGTTGTTGGCTATTTTCTCGTTTATTTCAGCCGTCTGAGCGGGGTCGGCTTTTTTGATGAACTTGGCAGGTACTCCACCCCATATCTCATAATCGCCTATCTGTGTGCCTTTGAGCACCAAGGCACCGGCAGCCACGATAGCACCTTTGCCTACGTGTGCCCCGTCCAATAAGGTGGCTCCCATACCGATTAGGGCATAATCATCCACGTCGGCACCATGGATAGTTACATTATGTCCAACGGACACGTAGTTCCCGAGGGTGATAGTAGATTTTTGATAAAGCGTGTGCAAGACAGAGCCGTCCTGTATGTTGCAATGTTTACCGACGGTTATGGTATTAACATCTCCGCGGAGAACAGAGTTAAACCACAGCGATGTTCCTTCACCGATTGTTACATCCCCCACCACGGTGGCGTTATCCATCATGATAACGCCCTCCGCGATGCGAGGTGTCAGTATTTCGCCATTGCGATTGATTGTCTTGACAAGGGCCATATTAACGTGCATTTATGATAGCCTCGAACTTCTCTGCTACAAGGGCAGCACCACCAATCAGGCCACCGTCGATGTCGGGGCAGGCAAACAGTTCAGCAGCGTTCTTGTCGTTGCAACTTCCGCCGTACAAGATAGTGGTATCTTCGGCCACTTGTGCGTTGTAGTTCTTAGCCACCAGCGAACGGATGTACGCATGAATCTCCTGTGCTTGAGCAGGAGTAGCGGTCAAACCGGTACCGATAGCCCAAACAGGCTCGTAAGCGAGGGTGATATTTGCCCATTCTTCGGCGGTGAGGTTGAAGACAGAACCTTTCAGTTGTGCCTCTACCACTTCGTTTTGCTTGCCGGCTTCGCGTTCTTCTTTGACTTCACCGATGCAGAAAATAACTTTCAAACCATTGGCGAGAGCCAGTTTAACTTTCTCGGCGAGGATAGCATAATCCTCGTGATAGTAAGCACGACGCTCGGAGTGACCGAGGATGCAGTATTCAGCACCTGTTGATTTAACCATTTCGGCACTTACTTCACCGGTGAATGCACCTTTCTCTTTGTCTGCGCAGTTCTCGGCAGCCACTTTAATAGGCGAACCTTTCAGCAACTCAGCCACGGTGGCGAGGTGAATAAAAGGTGTACCGATAACTACGGCACATGCAGGGTTCTTGACGTCATTTTTCAGTTGATTGGCGAGTTCAACGCCTTCTTGCAGGGTCTTGTTCATTTTCCAGTTGCCTGCTACCATTTTTGTTCTCATTTGTTACGTAAATTATATTTGTTAATAACTGTTCCGTTTTGTATAACGACGATGCCCGGATTGGCGCGCACGATGGTTTTTAGGGTCACGGGGTCACACGTACATAGTTCGTATTGGGCATTCGTTTCTTGCTTGAACTGTTCTATTTCCTGACTTCCGCTACCCGTGATGGCATAGAAAGTAAGCGATGTATTGGCTAAGTCGTTCAACCGTGCCGCCTGTTTTCTGTCCGCTTTACTCAAATCGTACATGATAGCCAAAGTGACCGGTTGCTCACTCTCCAAGATATCAAACGTGATGTCTTCGAACTCCTCATTCAGAATCTCAAAATCATGAATAAGCGGCTCATAACCTTTTTTGACGAGTGTGCTATTCTGGCGCACAAAGGTCCACGTCGAATCGTTCTTGGGGTAGTTATCCAGCGTGAACTCCTGTTCAACGCCGTTCTGACTATACACAAAGGTTATTTCGTATTGGTCGGGCTCGGCGTCTTCGGGATACTCCATGAGTGTCGGCAAGTAGTTGCCCACTTTGAACGGACGGAAGTCCCAGATAGGCAGGTGTGTCAGGTTATATGCCATAAAGCCACCTACCACAGCCGCAGCAAAGAGCGTCCACACACCTTCCATCCATGCTTGCCAAGTATCGTGGATGGTGTTCTTGCCAAGCAGGAGAATAATCACCAAGCATAGCAGGATGATGTTCTTCCAGAATGTCTGCCAGTTAGTTAGGATAAGTGCATCCCCAAAGCATCCGCAGTCGCTGACGGGATTATTGAGGGCGATGTACAGCGTGAGCGGCGTCATCACCAGATAGAAAGCCAAACTAATCCACGATGTCCACCGGGTCTTGACATTGAGTAACATGCAGAAACCCAAGATAAACTCCACGGCAATAAGGGCAATAGCGGCTGTCTCTGCCAGTGGCAGTAGGTCGGTAAAGAAGCCCCCAAAGGCTTTGAGGTAATCTTCTATCTTGTAGGTCGTACCCAGCGGGTCAACGGCTTTGACTGTTCCCGAGAAGAGGAAAGTCAATGCCAACAACGTGCGGGCAACGGAAGCCGATATATGTTTCAGTTTATTCATACGGTCGGATTAGTTAAGGCCATTTTTCTCCATCAACTGAATGAGGTAGAAGACGGCGTAGTTAAGCATATCAAAGTAGTTGCCATCGCAACCCTCGGAGACCAGTGTCTTGTTATCGTGGGCACAGATAGATTTATTGCGGTTTATCTTGGTCAGAATGATGTCAGTCAGCGAAGTGCCGTACATATCGCGCCAAGCCTCGCCATAGTCGTGATTCTTTTTCAGCATCAGTTCCTTGGCCTCTGCTGTATATTCGTCGTATAACTGCGTAGCGCGTTCGGTAGTCATATCGGTATCGTCTGCAAAACCCTGACGCAGTTGGATAAGACCTATCACGGAGTAATTAACAATAGCCATCAATTCGCCTTCTATGCTGTCTCCGACGAGGTTAACCCCCGTTGTTTCTATCTCGCGAATGCGTTTGGCTTTAATAAATAATTGGTCATTAACCGTTTGCGGACGCATAATACGCCACGAAGGTCCGTAATCCTTCATCTTGAGTGTATATACGCGGCGGCAGCGTCCAATCACTTGATCAAATTCTTCGTTTGTTTTCATAAATCAATGGGCAATCTCTTTGCCTAAAATAGTGTATGTTTTTCCGTTCTTACGGATGTATAACTGTCCTTTCTCCATCCACTTATTCACCACCGGACGAAGAGAAACATCCTCTATATCCGTGCTAACAATAGTGAACTTGGTTAATTGCAAATCTGCCAAACGTTGTTGATTCTCGTCGCAAGGAGCTATGCAGAAATAATAGGTACCATTGGATAACGTAGCACTCCAAGTCTTGTCCGTGATATATTCCGACATCAAAACTTCGGTACGTTTCTTATTCATCACCTGGCAATAGAACAGGGGTGCGTCGCTGTTCCAGGAAGTAGTCAATCTGTTTTCGCTGGTTTCTAATTGCACATCACGAATCGTGTAATCAGGCACGTCCGATCCACTCCATGCAAAGATAGCACTGTCATTGCGTATGGTTAATTCATACTGTGCTTCTCCGCCCGCGGCATAAACAGGTATCTCGTGTCCAGACCCGGTCAGCCAAGCCCACTTAACGATATACTGTCCCTCCGCCAAGCTGCTAAACGATGCCTGTGCCGTGCAACTGTATGTGCTCCCATTGTTGTAATAATAATCCATTGCCGAAAAACACTCGCTCTCATCGGAGTACAGCACTTTCTTGCGTTGATTATCTTTATACAAACCCAGGATCATCTTGCCGTTCGCGTCTGCCATTCCATAGTTGAGCACATAAGACATGGCGAACATATAGTTTCTGCTTTTCGGACCTTCCTTACCCCAAGGCATGTCTAACCAGTCTCCCATCAGAAACGGATCGGCAGGTGTACCACCTTGGTCCGGGTGTATATTCAGTCCCAATTCGATATCATGAGTAAACGCATCATCTCCTGCCGAACCGCCAGTTCCTTGTCCCATAGGATTCAATGCCGACAAACTGAAATTGCCGTCACAGATGCCGTCCCAGCCCCAGTTAATATGCACTTTGCCATCCTCCTGTATGCCGTCGCAGACAAAAGCATGTCCCTCGTTATGGTCGGTTGTTCCGGTCATATAAACCGGCCAACCGTTTAATAAGTTGCGCTGAATCAATGCCAAAGCGGTATCTACCCCCACGCCATCCACATATTTAATGGTTAACTCCTTGTCATACCCCAAATTATTGTATAAAGCAGGATATAAAATCTGCGAAATAGTGCCACTGCCCTCCAAGGTATATTCCATCTCTGCGGCTATACCTAATTGAGCCATCAGAATAGCCACGGCGTCCGCCTGCTCTGCCGAATAGAAGCGGGCGTAAGAGTTCTTCATCTTATCCCATTGGTAGGTCGTATGTTCAAAGTCCGCCACCAGCGTCTGTCTGTTCCACCGGTACGACAACTTCCCTGTTCCGTTGATAGGCCATTGGTGATATTTCATAATCTGCGCAATGGCCGTAGCAACACATCCTGTCGGGCAGTGTTGTCCGTTGATTTCAGGTGTCTGTTTATTGAACGGACTATCCTGTCCCCACGTCGTTTTTAGCAACGGAGCCACATACTGATAGGTTGTAGATTGCAGGTTGTAGGTTGTAGATTGCAGGTTGTAGGTTGTTATCTGTTCGGCATAGCGTTCCAACATGAACTGCAACCCTTCGGGCAGTTGTTCCGGCCACATACCACTATCCGTATAACCCAACACGTCCACCGTTCGGTCGTCTGCACTCAACAGGACACAACCGCCTTGTGGATGGTGGAAGACATATACGGCAGGGGTTAAACGGTCCTTCTGCATCTGCGTATAGGTTAATTCCAAATCCTCTGCAGCCATTTTGCGGGAACCGTCTGCTGTCTGTTGACAGAAAAAATCAGCCGCTATCTGTTCAGCTTCGGACACGGTGCGGATAGCAGCCATCGCGTAGGCAGCCATCAACACACATCCTATACTCAATATGATTTTTCTCATCGTATAACTTCCTCAATTTTATCTATCGCCACTTGTTGCTGTTCGCCAGTAGCCATGTTCTTCAACATGACCGTGCCGTTAGCCATCTCGTCACCACCCACAATGGCCACAAAAGGGACCTGTTTGGCGTCGGCGTACGCCATCTGTTTCTTCATCTTAGCCGGCTCGGGATAGACCTCGACACGCACACCCTGTTGGCGTAATTGGCGTGCTGCAACCGCAGCGTATTGAAGTTCGGCATCACCGAAGGTCACAAACAGCACTTGCGTTTGGTCTAACATAGCAGCCGGGTACAGATTCAGTTCGGTCAGGCAGTCGTATATACGGTCGGCACCAAAAGATATACCTACCCCGCTCACGCCCGGCAGACCGAATATACCCGTCAGGTTGTCGTAGCGTCCGCCACCTGTGATAGAGCCTATCTGCACATCCAAGGCCTTGACTTCAAAGATAGCCCCCGTGTAGTAGTTCAAACCGCGTGCCAAAGTCAGGTCCAACTCAATAGGTAGTGCCACCTCTAACTGCTTGACCGCAGCCAAAACGGATGCTGTCTCCTGCACGCCTAATGTTCCAACTTCGCTACCGGCCAACAGTGTACCTATCGTTTGCAGTTTGGCTTCGTTATCGCCGGTCATCGACAGAATAGGTTGCAGTTTATCAACGGCTTCCTGACTCAATCCGCGTTCCAACAGTTCTTCATTCACTTTGTCCAAACCTATCTTGTCCAGCTTGTCAATAGCCACCGTTATATCCATCATCTTGTCGGGTGCGCCAATCACTTCGGCTATACCTGCCAATATCTTGCGGTTATTCAGGTGCAGACACACACGCATGCCGAAACGGCGATAGACCTCTTCAACGATTTGAATCAGTTCAACCTCGTTCATCAGCGACTCGCTGCCAATAACATCCACGTCGCATTGGTAGAACTCGCGGTAGCGTCCTTTCTGCGGACGGTCAGCACGCCAAACGGGTTGTATCTGGAAGCGGCGGAAAGGGAATTGCAACTCGTCCCTATGCTGCACGACAAAGCGTGCAAAAGGAACGGTCAAGTCGTAACGCAGACCTTTCTCGGGGGCTTCGGCGGCTTTCTCGCCGCTGTTCTGAATACGGAAAAGCAGCTTATCTCCTTCTTCGCCATACTTACCCATCAGCGACGCCATCTGCTCCATAGCAGGTGTCTCTATCTGCTGATAACCGTATAGTTGGAATACTTGTTTGACAGTATCAAAAATATAATTGCGACGCGCCATCTCCAAGGCGTTAAAGTCGCGTGTACCTTTTGGTATGCTTGGTTTAGTCATAATTAAAAAATCTCGTTGTATATTTTTTCCGTAGCCCCCAATTCGCTATTCACATAGTCTTTGGCGGCCTTACCCATTGTCTCTGCGTGGTCTAACGCTTCGTCCATGTGTTGTTTGAAACTCTCGTAGTCAGTAACGGAGAACGATGCCCCTGCGGCCAATAAACCTTTGGCTTCGCGGAACTTATGGAACTTAGGTCCGAATAGTACGGGAACGCCCCACACGGCTGCTTCCAACGTGTTATGGATACCTTCGCCAAATCCGCCACCTATATAAGCCACATCGGCGTAGCGGTATATACTGCTCAACATACCCATCGTGTCCAACAGGAGAACGCGTGTCTGACCTATGTTGTTATATGTAGCACGGGTGAAGCGTACCAACTGCCCTTGGAACTGCTGGAAGATGCCATGCAAATGTTCCTCGTGTATCTCGTGGGGAACAAGGATGAGACGGACGTCATCACGTTCCTGCAAATAGCGTGCCAGCAGTTCTTCGTCCTGTGGCCACGAACTGCCTGCCACAATGATTTTTTTCTTCTGCGGTTGCGGGTCCAACGAATCCACATAGTTGCAGAAGAGTTGTGCCAACTCAATCTCTTTCGCCTCCTTGGCAATACGTGTCACACGGTCAAAGCGGGTGTCCCCGGCCACCGAGACATTGGTTATTCCATAACGTGCCAATAAGTCTTTGGACGCCTCGTCCTGTACATATAACTTCGTGAAGCAATGCAACAAGCGACGGTACCAACCGCCCCACGGTTTGAAGAATAACTGCGTCTCACGGAAAATAGCCGCAATGATATAAGTCGGTATCTCAAACTTTTTCAATTGTTTCAGGTAAGCCGGCCAGAACTCATACTTGACAAAGATAGCCATAGCGGGCTGCACGGTATCCAAGAACCGGCGGACGTTCTTGCGTGTAGCAAAGGGCAGATAAGTCACTTTATCCACTTGGTTATAGTTCTTACGCATCTCGTAGCCGGACGGGGAAAAGAAAGTCAGCAGCACTTTGTACGGATTACCCGTGGCACGCAACTGCTCCAAGATAGGGCGTGCCTGCTCAAACTCGCCCACCGAAGAGACATGAAACCAAATCCATCGTTCTCCTTTTCGTTCCCGTCCCTCACGGACGGAAGCCAACTGTTCCCATACTTCTCGTTGCCCCTGAATCATCAACTTGGCTTTGCGATGTCCGAACGCGGCAGCTAAACGTACTATCCAAAAATAAAAAAACATTTTGCCCTAATTTTTAATTAGGGCGCAAAGGTACAAAAAATATTTGATATACGCAAATCTTTTTGCAAAAAAGTTAAAGTTTAGCAGCTTGCCGAAGGTACAAAAATGTTAGGACTTTTGTTCGGTAAGACCTTGGGCTATATAGGTCCACACGAGCCACATCAGAAACATGATACCATAGAACGCATATTTGAAAATATACGTATGCATAAGGTCAAACAGTTCCGGATGAAACTCTATAATGAGCGAGATAGCGGCAATACGCAAGATATTGATGATATAAATCAGTACCCACCCCGCCGGAATGAACCACAGTTTATGCTTCCACGGACCGATAGCGGTAGCAATCAGGCACAGCCATATAAACGACTGTTTGACAGGTGTGCAACTCCAAACAATATTGGACCCGTTGCCCGAATCAAACCAGATATGAGTGCCGGATATATGCACCGTATCGCGGAACACATCCACGACCCAATACACCCACGATGCCGTGTGAGCAGCAATGGCATCAAAGAATGGCGTAACGACCAACCCCAACCAGGTCACGTCACCGTGACCCAACTCATCCCCGCTGACGGTCAGTTTCCACACCCAGTTAGCCACTAACAATGTGACGGTAAAAAGGATAATATCCTTATAAGGGTTGACGATGGACAATGCACGATGCACGATATTAGATGGTTGTTTTGGCATAAGGAGCAGCATCTATGGGACAGAAATCGCTATCCAGGAATTTATAATACCCTGCCTGTGCTATCATGGCAGCGTTATCCGTCGTGAAAGAGAAAGGCGGAATAAAGGCCTCCCAATGCTGACGGCGGCACATATCCACAATAGCATCACGCAGACCCGAGTTAGCCGACACGCCACCGGCTACCGCTATGCGCGTTATATGCAGGTCGTTAGCGGCTTTTTTGACTTTGCGCAACAGGATATCTATTATCGTTGTCTGCAACGAGGCACAGAGGTCTTCACGCAAGTTAGGAATCTGTTCGGCAAGGGCGTCCACCGTATCAACGTTGTGCGCTTTCATCAGGTCACGCAAGGTATATAGGAACGATGTTTTCAGTCCCGAGAACGAGTAGTCATATCCTGCTATGTTGGGTTTGGCAAAGGGATAAACGGCAGGATTACCCACCTTGGCGAGTTTATCTATCCACGGACCGCCCGGGTAAGGCAATCCCATCACTTTGGCGCACTTGTCAAACGCCTCGCCGGCAGCGTCATCAATGGTCTGACCGATAATCTCCATCTTGTTATACGCTTCCACTTTGACAATCTGCGAATTGCCGCCGCTGACCAACAGACACAGGAACGGGAACTGAGGATGGCGTATCTCCACACCTTGCAGTTTGGGATTGGTTGCTATATATTCGGGCGAAGGTTCCACAAAGTGTGCCATGATATGGCCCTGCAAGTGGTTCACCTCCACCAACGGGATATGGAGCGACAATGCCAATCCTTTCGCAAAACTGGTGCCGACCAAGAGTGACCCTAACAGTCCGGGACCGCGGGTAAACGCTATGGCGGACAGTTCGGACTTATCTACGCCGGCATGTTTGAGGGCAGCATCCACCACCGGCATGATATTCTGCTGGTGGGCACGCGAAGCCAACTCGGGTACGACCCCGCCAAATTCTTCATGCACTTTTTGCGAAGCGATGACATTACTCATCAGCAGTCCGTCTTTGATGACGGCAGCCGACGTATCGTCACAACTTGATTCAATTGCTAAAATGATTGTATCCATTATACATATTGTCCCGTCAGCGAGCGGGGATTATTTTTTATATCTTCCAACGTTCCTTCGGCGACCACTTCACCACCGCCCCGTCCGCCTTCCGGACCAAGGTCTATAATCCAATCGACGGCACGGATAACGTCGGGGTTATGTTCAATAATAATAACCGTATTACCCCTATCCGTCAGTTGACGCAGCACACCCATCAGCACGCGTATGTCTTCAAAATGCAGTCCCGTAGTTGGCTCGTCCAGTATATACAACGTCTTACCCGTCGAAGGTTTGCTCAGTTCGGTAGCCAGTTTCATACGTTGACTCTCGCCGCCGGAAAGAGTCGTAGAAGACTGACCCAGTTTGATATAACCCAAGCCCACATCCTGAATGGCTTTTATTTTCTTGAGGATATGCGGTTGACTCTCAAAGAACTCCACCGCCTGATTAACCGTCATATCCAACACATCGGCTATGGTCTTGCCCTTAAAGCGCACTTCCAAGGTCTCTTTTTGGTAGCGTGAACCGCCACAAGTCTCACAAGGGACATACACATCCGGCAGGAAATTCATTTTGATGGTCTTGTAGCCGTTTCCAGCACACTCTTCACACCGTCCGCCCGGGGTGTTGAATGAGAAACGTCCTGCTTTCCAGGCACGGATACGCGACTCGGGCAAGCGAGCGAACAAGTCCCGTATATCCGTAAAGACATTCGTATAAGTGGCGGGGTTACTCCGCGGCGTACGCCCGATAGGAGCCTGGTCCACCGCAATGACTTTGTCTATATATTCTATTCCCGTCAGTGTGTCGTAGGCAAGCGGTTTTTGCAAACTGTGATGCAGTTTCTGCCGCAGCAGCGGGTACAGAGTCTGGTTGATAAGCGTCGATTTACCACTACCCGACACACCCGTTATACCTATCATCTTACCCAAAGGAAAAGAGACCGACACGTTCTTGAGATTATTGCCTTTACAGCTTGTTAGGGTTAAGGTACTATTCGTCCCTTCAGGACTACGATTCGCTTCGCTACTATTCGTCCCTTCAGGACTACGATTCTCTTCGCTACTATTCGTCCCTTCGGGACTACCATTCGCTTCGCTACGGAGGTATCGGGCTGTCAGCGTGTCGGCTTTGAGCAGTTGTTTGGGAGTGCCGGCAAAGACCACTTGACCGCCTAAACGACCGGCACGGGGACCTATATCCACCACATAATCCGCCTGACGCATCATCTGCTCGTCATGCTCCACCACCAAAATCGTATTGCCCATATCGCGCAACTCTTTTAGACTGTCTATAAGCCGCTGGTTGTCCCGCTGATGCAGACCGATAGAAGGTTCATCCAATATATACAGCACGTTCACCAGACGTGACCCTATCTGCGTGGCCAAGCGGATACGCTGACTCTCGCCGCCCGACAGACTGTCCGACGAACGGTTAAGCGACAGGTAATCCAACCCGACCGCCAACATAAAGCGCAAGCGACCGCAAATCTCCTTCACGATAGGTTCGGCAATAG
>JAGHSG010000058.1 GCA_018066005.1 Bacteroidales bacterium
CTATTTGCACAAAACACGCATGAGTATGTTGATCTTGGTTTACCAAGCGGTCTTAAATGGGCAACGATGAACGTCGGAGCAGACAGTGTTCGTGGCCTTGGTGCTTTCTTTGCATACGGTGACGTGACGCCGGATTATGCTGTTCCCGGTCAGAAAAGCGGTTATGCCCGCTCGTTTGACTGGGCTAACTACAAGTGGAGCAACGAGAGCGGGGATTTGACCAAGTACTGCACCAATAGTATGTTCGGTGTCAATGATGGTTTAAAATTTCTCCAGCCCGAAGATGATGCCGCTACCGTCGTATGGGGCAGCGAATGGCGTACACCGACCCAACATGAGTATCTTGAGTTGCTGGCTAACTGCACGCATGATACCGTTCGGGAGAACGGCGAATTCGGTTTGCGCCTTACCAGCCGTGTTCCCGGGTATGAAGACAGGTCTATTTTCTTCCCCTACTCCGGCATACGCGAGAATGATATATGGAAAGGTTATGAAGAACAGGTCGTATCTGCTTATATGATTGCCGACCACGACGATAAATTTGGCAATTATTTCTCCTTCCCTGACGCACAAGGTATTTTTTTACACAACATCTGGCGCTACATCGGAGCTAATGTCCGTGCGGTATATAAGGAGAAGAGTTGTGCATTTGTGGATTTAGGGCTGAATAAATTATGGGCCATTGCCAATATCAATGCTACATCCTTTGAAGAGCGTGGCGATTACTTTGCATGGGGTAGTATAGTAAACGAGATTGCGCTGTGGAAAACATACCCATTTGGCACAGAAGATAACTTGACTAAATACAACACCAAAACCGAATGTGGCACGGTGGATAACAAGACGGAATTAGAGGATGCAGACGAAGTAGCCAAAGCCCTTTGCGGCAACGGTTGGCACATGCCTGACACGACGGATTGGCAGGAACTGGTGGAGAAATGCGAATGGGTTTGGGTAGATTCGTTGGCAGTGCCCGGTTATATGGTTACGAGTAAAGTGCCCGGATATGAAGGTGCCCGTATGTACCTGCCGGCAGTAGGTTTTAAAGAGGATATTTTTATCAACCAGCCCTACACCGACTTCTATTATTATACATCGCATCTGGACAAGAACAATCCCAACAAGGCTATTTCGGTATATTTCTCCGACATAACCGGTCTGACGATTGAGTCCGATTTCCGATATTATGGTTTTGCCTGCCGTCCCGTTAAAGACAAACCATCAACCGGCGAAGCGCAAGTATCTACACGCGTGAAGGCAGACAAATACATGCACAACGGTCATTTGTTTATTCGCAAAAGCAACAAGATATACACGATCCTTGGTTTGGAAAAGTGATTGAACACAAAAGTAACCCCCGAAAGTTTTTTGTCTAACTTTCGGGGGTTATTGTATAAAGAAGAAACATCCTATTGCAGAGAGGCGTTTTGCGATTTGAGGTAGCGGTCGGCTTCGATGGCGGCTTTGCAGCCGGAGCCGGCAGCGACGATGGCCTGGCGGTAATGCGGGTCGGCACAGTCGCCGGCAGCGAAAATACCAGGTAATAGAACGCTATCGCTAGTAGAACGCTGCGCTAATAGAACGCTATCGCTAGTAGAACGCTGCGCTAAGTAGCACTGTTGGCTGTCGCCGCGAGTGATGATATAGCCTTCGTCATCCAACGCAAGGAAGTCCTTAAAGAGATCCGTATTGGGTTTATGTCCGATAGCCAAGAAGAAACCGCTGATAGCGATGTGTCTAATCTCCTCCTCGGGTGTCCCTTTCTTATAGACAAGGTCCGCCCCTTCGACTTTATTCTCGCCCGTCAGTCGGAGTGTGTTATGTTCAAACAACACTTCTATCTTGGGGTTATTAAGCACGCGGTCCTGCATGATTTGTGAGGCGCGTAGGAACGGTTTGCGCACGATGAGATAGACTTTTTCGCACAGCCCTGCCAAATACTCGGCTTCGCCGCAAGCGGTGTCACCGCCACCGACAACAGCCACTGTTTTTTTGCGGTAGAAGAAACCGTCACACGTAGCACAAGCCGAGACGCCACGTCCTTTGTAGTCCTGTTCGGACTGAATACCGAGGAACTTGGCAGAAGCACCGGTGGCGATGATGACGGAGGAAGCTTCGATAAGGTTGGTGTCTTCGACCCAGACCTTATATAATTGTTGGTTGCCTGACGGCAATTGTTGGTCCGCCGAGGGCGGATTGATGGACTGATGGTTAAAATCGACTTTGGTGACGACACCGGAGATGAATTGTGTTCCGAAGCGCTCCGCCTGACGGCGCATATCATCCATCATCCGGAAGGGTTCGACACCGTCGGGGTAACCGGGGAAGTTCTCCACTTCGGTAGTTATCATGAGTTGCCCGCCCACTTGTGGACCTTCCACTAAGACGGGGTTTAAGTTAGCACGCGCCGCATAGATAGCAGCTGTATAGCCGGCAGGACCGGAACCGATGATGAGACACTTCGTTTTCATTTATCTTAGATCGTTGATATATGCATCTTTTTTGGTAACGGTAAACCGGTGAGTTGGTGAGTCGGTGAATTGGGGATTCTTGAAGCGGATGGAGACGGTACGTTTGAGGGCTTTGAGTTCAACGGAAAGGGGTTTATTGTCTTTTATCTTGACCGTGATGCGGGAGAGCTCTTCCGAGGGTGAATCGGGTGTGATGGTGACGGTTGTGACGGTGCCGTCTTTATTGACCGTTTCACGCACGGTGCCGTTATGACTGAGGTAGCGGGCATAGAGCAAGGGATTAGTCATCATCAGTTCATCTTCGGTAGGACGGGTGAGTGTCAACTCGTTGGCATCAGGGTCGTAGAAATAGAACGTAGAGCCGTCGTATGCCACTTCGTACCCCCGTGCCGAGCCCATGAAGCAGACACCCTGCATAGTGACTTTGCCGGGGGAGGTTAGCGCAGCCTGTCCCTGCTCCTGAACGGTGAAGGAGATATCCGATT
>JAGHSG010000095.1 GCA_018066005.1 Bacteroidales bacterium
AAAAAAAAGTGTACCTTTGCAACAAATTTGAATTCTATAGAGATAGTTTTTTCAAATTAGAAATCTTTTTTATAACTTTTTAGAGATGGGAAATCGTAGTTTTGATGACAAGAAAGAGCCCGAAATCGTTTACTCACATTCGGTTAAGGCAGGTAAGCGCATCTATTACTTGGACGTAAAGAAAGCGCGCAATGAGGATTTGTATCTGTGTATCACAGAGAGCAAGAAAAAACAAGGGTTAGAGGACGAAGCACCTCAATTTGAGAAACACAAAGTGTTCCTGTATCGTGAGGACTTTGACCACTTCAAAGAAGCATTGCAAGATGTAGTGGCTTTTATTGAAGACAAATTGGGCAAAGTAGAAGCTCGTCCCGAGTGGACTCCCGAAGCCAAAGAAGAAGCTGCTGCCGAAACAGCAACGGCAGAAGACGAAGAGTCTTCGGAAGAGCCCAAGAAAAAAGGATTGTTTGGAAGATTTAAGAAAGCTTAATATTATCCAATATAATTCCCGCGACTGCCTCCTTCGTCAGAAGGGGGTAGTTTTTTTGTGTTCCGTCGCGGAACAATAAAGTCACCTTGTTGGTATCACATCCGAATCCGGCGCCTTCATCCCGCAATGAGTTCAGGACAATCATATCCAGATTTTTCTTTACCAACTTGCTTTGTGCATGCTCCAACTCATGGTCTGTTTCCAAAGCAAAGCCCACAAGTTGCTGTCCGGGCTTTTTCATCTCGCCCAGTGTTGCCGCGATATCCGGATTCTCCACCAGATGGAGTGTCATCTCCGTCGTATCGGGTTGTTTTTTTATTTTGGTCGTTGCCTGCTCTTCCGGCCGATAATCAGCCACAGCGGCAGACAAGATAGCCATGTCAGCATCGGCGAAAGCCGTTACCGCCTGCTCGCACATCTCGCGGGCAGACATAGACCCCATGATTAAGGTCACTTCCGCTCCGCGGCGACGGCACTCCTGCGCCAGCGCGCGACCCATCTTGCCGGTGGAGAAATTACTTATATACCGCACGGGGTCCAATTTCTCGATAGTAGGTCCTGCCGTAATAACAACTTTCTTACCCGATAGCGTTTTAGGTGTGAAAGCCGAATAAATCTCCTCCAAGATATATTCAGGTTCCTGCATCCGTCCTTTTCCGTTCGTTCCGCATGCCAAAGGTCCTTCGGCACAGTCCAACAGGGTTATATTGGTCCACTGTGCCAATTCGTTCATCGCCCGTCGCGTGGCGGGTGAAGCAAACATCTTGTCATTCATAGCCGGAGCGATGATGACCGGCTTGCGCATAGCCGCAAAGGTAGTTGTCAACGCATCATCCGCTATGCCTGCAGCCATCTTGCACAGCACATTGGCAGTAGCCGGCGCAACAACCATCATATCTGCCCATTCGGGCAAGGATATATGCTCCGTAGCGTGTGCATTGACCGAAGCAAACACATCGCTATACACCGTGTGTCCGCTTAACGTGCGCAAAGTAACTTCGGTAACGAACTGTAAAGCATTTGCCGTGGTGGTTACACGAACTTCAGCGCCTGCTTTGACAAGCAGGCGTATGAGTTCGGGTATCTTATAGGCAGCTATGCCACCTGAAAGACCAAGTAGTATATGTTTGCCTTCCAGCACGGGCAGAATAGATTTATTTCAATTGCTCATCGCGAGAACCGACTTTGTACATCAGTTCGTCGTCCACAAACTCTTGTGTAGCAATCAGAGTAGGTTTGGGGATACGCTCATAACTGCGTGAGATCTCAATCTGCTCCTTATTCTCAAACTGTTCGTCAATAGCGTCTTGAGGGATTGAGAAATCCTGCAATTTGCCATCCAATTCACGTTTCAGTGACTGACTGATTTGATTTGCACGTTTTGCAATAATAGCCACCGTTCCATACACATTACCAACCTTAGCAGTCATCTGATTCATGTCACGGGTAAGGGTGTTCTTCGGTGCTTTTGTCTTTTTGTAATCCATAATTTATTTCTTTCTTTTTTCTATATCTTTAAATATTTTTTCGGCTTGTGCAGCATGTTTGCTGTCCGGGTACTCGGTACGGAAGCTGTAGCACTCGTCTTCGGCATCCTGCAAGCGTTCCGCCTTCTTCGACTCCATAGAATTGACCAATTGCTGATATTTGCTTTGGCAGATAAGCCAGCTCAATTCTTCCTGGTACGTATTGCCCGGATATTTTTTAAGGGCATTCTTGGCCGTTATCTCACAACTGAGGTAATTATTACCTAAATAGGTGCCCAAGTTGTAATATAATTTGGCATTCAGATACTCCTTATACGCCAATTTATCGTACATCTCGTCCCGCTCCTTATATGCCTGCTCATAATAAGGGCTCTCCGGATATAAATCCATAAATTGGGAGAGGAAGTCAATGGACTTGTATGTTTTATCCTGGTCCAACCGTGCATCGGGCGAGTCCATGTAATAGCAATGTCCCACTTGGAAACGGGCTTCAATCACATATTTCCCCTTCGGATAATTACGAATATATGCTTGGAAATAATCCGCTGCAGATTCATAGTCTTTCTGTCCCATATAAGAGCGGCTGAGGTAGATGAGTACATCCTGCGCTCTGTCCGTTCCCTTATAATAAGACGCTACATCTTCCAAAAGAGTCTGACTCTTGACATATTGCTCTTTATTGAAATAGTCCATCGCCATTTCGTACTTCAGTTCAGGGTCTTTGGATTTAAGCGCCTGCTGATAAGCACTACAACCGGTTAGGATAATCGGCAAGAAAGCAAGTATGTAAGCCCACAATTTCATTCGATTAGTCTTCCAAGTTTAACAACATTTTCTCCCAGTTAGGAGATGTTTGTGTTTTCAGGCTGCCATCTTCGTCGGTTAAGATGAAATAGTAAGCCACGTCACGAATTTGGCTAATCATCACAGCAGCTTTGTACTCACCAAGAACCATACAAGCAGTAGCCAAAGCATCTGCTTTCATACAAGTAGGAGCGATGATGGTAGCAGACAACAGTTTATGATGTACGGGATAACCGGTACGGGGGTCAATCGTATGTGAGCGACGGACGCCATCTTCAAAATAATAATTGCGATAGTTACCCGATGTAGCCATGCATAACGAAGTTGTCTCTACCACGTCTTGCAGTTCCTGTTTATCACCGGTAGGATCGTCGATGGGTTTGGTGATACCTATCTTCCACGCTTTACCATTGCGGTTATGACCCTTAACGACTACTTCTCCACCTATATCTACCAAGAAGTTCTTACTTCCGTTTTCAGCCAATAGTTCGCCGATGAGATCGCACGCATAACCTTTAGCCAAGGCGCTGGCATCCATCATCGTACGGGGGTCGGACTTAACGACCTGATGATTCTCGATTTTAACACTCTGATAGCCGATAAACTGCAACAGACTATCAATCATTTCTTGCGTCACATTTTCTTTGTTTTTGAAGCCAAAGCCCCACGCGTTAACCAACGGAGCCACGGTAATATCAAAACCGCCTTGACTCACTTCGCTGACATATTGAGCGGTCTCGAACATGCGCTCAAAGCACGTGTCAGTCGTTAAGTCCTCGTTGTTGTTGATACGGGAGATAACAGATTGCTCGTTGTACATACTGAGCGAATTATCAAAATCTTGCAGACATTGTTTAATCTGCTGCTCCATGTTTGAAGACGCCTTATACTGAATGTTGTAATAAGTGCCAAAGACGGAACCTTGATGCTGATAATAATGCTGACAACTGCTGACTGTTAAAGCCACCAATGCCACTAAAAGATAGTTAAAATGTTTCATACGTTTAATGTTTTTAAAGGTTTTATATTCTATTACCTGTTATCTGTTATCTGTTACCTGTTTAGAACCAAACACCTAAGCCGATAGCGCCATTTAAAGGCTGCTCACATAGTTTATAATCACCGGCTTTGTTGACGTATGGTTTCGTTTCTGCATTATCTAACGAAGGATTGAGTGAACCTTGTGCAAAGAGACTCAAACTGCATGCGTCAAACTCCCATTCTTTCTCCAAGCGAAGCGAGAGATTGACCACCTTGAAGCCCTCGTTATAATAGAAATCACTGGTCCAAGGCGACATACCGATAGCACCGCTAAGGGTAATACCCACGCTCTCGAAGGTATGGTCATAACCTATCTCCAAATAGGACGAATAGGCACGTTTCTCGTTATATTGCATCTCACCCTCTTCATCTTCACCAGCCTCCGTAACGTTATAGTCATCTCCCGCTACGATGGTATTCCATGTAATATGCAAAGGTACACCCAACAGGTCCTCAAAATTATATCCGGCGGTTATCTCTAATTGGTAATTATCCTTGGCTTCCGGCACGAAGTACTGATAATGGGTCATTCCCACTTGGGCACCGAAGAAATTGAAATTAGCCATTACATCCAACTCCGGCAGAAAATAGGTATTGGGATTCAGCCCCTCTTCATCTTTATCCAAGCCTGTTTGGAATTTCCAGTCTGTAGCTCCCAATGAAGCCCATGCACCGACGCGGAGACTGGTATGTTCACCATCATAACCAATTTCCAAATCCGGTTGAAAGCTCAAACCACCGTTGTACTGACCACGCCATAGATAAGCGCTGACTACTTCAGCACCGGCATCGTAAGCAAACTCAACAGACGGTTTTTCCGCCATAACAGCCACTGTCGATAAAAACAACACGACCGATAAATAAATCTTTTTCATTTTCCCTTAAAGTTTATGTTATTTCAAGTAGAAACCGCATCCTATATTCCACAGACATTGTCTGCCACCGTTAATCGGGATATAGTCTTCTTTATCCGCTGCCATCCGGCTCAAATCATACGGATTGAGCATCAATTCGGCAAAGACATTCATTCGGCATTTATCTGCAATATCCCAACTGCGCATCAGTTTGGCATTGACATTCACGATGGCAAAATCGCCCTGATAGCCGGTGTAGGTACTCTTCCACGGCGTCATACCTACTCGCGCTGCTAAGGTTAACTCCCACGGCAGGCGAAAATCATACCCCAACTCAATGTACGATGAATAAGCACGTTTGCGTGTTTGGGTGCCATCTTCATGCTCCACGAAATACCCATCTCGCCCCCACGTCCTTGTACATAATAGGATGCTGAGTGGCAACTTATCGGACACGCGGTACTTAACGCGCCATTCCGTAGTGATACCACCTACCCCATCTTCCGGATCCTTGAAGTCGAAATAGTGCGACGGTGTGCCACCGCTGTACGTATCGAAATAGTACATATGCATGAATTTGATATCCAAGCCCCAGCGACTAAAACCGATACTCATATCGACCTCCGGATTAAACCCTTTGACACGGGCGTTGGCAGGTGTCGTTTGAAAAGTCCAATCCGTAGAACCTATATTCCACCACATATCCACATACAGTCCGCCATAACCTACACTCACATCCGGCTGCACGCCTAATCCGCCGGCATACATACCACGCCATATATAGTTAGCCGTCACATCTACCCCCACGTTATAAGTCAGTCCCACTTTATCTTGTGCGTATGTATGAGCGCACGCAAAAAGACACGCAAAGAGCGTCCCCGTTTTAAGGACGTTCTTTAATTTGCGCGATAATGCTATCGCACATTGTACTTTGTCAACTATCAGATATTTAAAGACCATTTTCTTTCAACCAGACGATGCGCAAAGCCACCTCCAGGATACGCGTGTTATCCAAGGTAACAATACCACCGTTGGGGCCCGGCTCCAGATGATAACCGCTATCTCCGCTGGCTGTGCCGCGGAAGAAATCGCGAACATCGTCTGCTGTCAAACCCAACTCTTCGGCAATCACAGCCGAACTTCCTTTGGGGAGTTTGTCTTTTACCTCCCGCAATTTGTCAAATGTAGTACGTATCATAATGAATCAAAATACTTTAAGCGTGTTATTTTTATTTGCGACTGCAAATTTACAACTTTTTTTTGAAATACGCAAATAAAAATATATTTTTTTGCTTATTCTACCGTGTAATTATCAAAATAGCCCTGAACAAGGACGACGGGAGTACCCTTGTCGCCACTTCCGCTGGTGAGGTCGCAGAGCGAGCCGATAAGGTCGGTCAATTGGCGAGGAGTCGTTCCTTCGGATGCCATCTGTCCCTTGAGGTTCTGTCCTTTGGCGCGTATCTTATCCGAGATAGCCTGTTTGAGTGCTTCGCCCTGCAAATTGGCGAAGTCATTATCTGCCAAGTATTTGAGTTTGAGTTCGTTAGGCGTACCTGCCAGTCCGTCCGTATGGGACGGTGACACGATAGGATCGGCTAACTCCCAAATCTTGCCTTGCGGGTCCTTGAAAGCACCGTCGCCATAAACCATAACTTCCACTTTCTTACCTGTTTCTGCCAAGATACGTTGTTGGATGGCGTAGAGCATTTCCTCGCAGGGATGTGGGAAGAGTTTGATACGGTCTTCCGTGGCCTTATTGGAACCCAACAGACCATATTTCTCGTGATAGCCGCTGCCATTAACCGATGCCGTCAGAATGTCGTCTAATCCGTAAACGACGGCAGCACCGTGTTCGCGCAGCACTTTCTTGGTATGCTGACGGGTGTGTATATCGCAGCACAAAACGGCATCCGTATAACGCAAGATGTCCTGCGGATGGTTAGCAAAGATAATCTCCACCTCGGTGCCGCACTCGCGTACCAAGTCGCCGTAATACCGGATATAATCCACGCCGGTGAACGGGTGTACACTCGCTCCAAACTTAGCCCGAAAATCCTGCTCTGTCAGCACATCCGAATAGGGATTGACGCCGGCTTGTTCAATGCGGTCTATATCAACCAATTCATTACCAACCTCATCTGATGGATAGGATAACATCAGTACCACTTTCTTGGCACCTTTGGCTATACCTCTCAGGCAGATGGCAAAGCGGTTACGGGACAGAATGGGAAAGATAACGCCCACCGTCTTATCGCCAAACTTAGCGCGTATATCGGTTGCTATATCTTCTACCGATGCGTAATTACCTTGTGCCCGTGCCACGATAGACTCCGTAATAGCAATCACATCACGGTCATGCAAATCAAATTCTTCACAGCGAGAAGCATTGAGTACGCTGTCTGCCACAATCTGTGCCAAGTCGTCACCTTCTCGAATAATCGGGCACCTAACGCCTCGCGAAACGGTACCGGTACATCTTTTTTTCATTTGTATATATTTTATTTATTTTTTTCTCTACCACAAAGCAGGTGAAATGGGCAAAACGAATTACTGCATGGGGAGGGGTCGCAAAGGACGAAGGCGGTATCATTCCGCATCTTGGTAATCTGCTCGGTCAGGGCCTGCTCAAAATCCTGCATAAACCGACTGAAATCCCGAATAACCGTATCTGCTACCGACAAATGCGGATCGCCCGATATTTTTTGCGTAAAAAGCAGTTCGGGCATAATAGGAAGTCCACGAGGATTCATATCGGGGTGATGACTCACCACCCAGCAATAGATTAAGGTCTGCAATAAATAACGTTTCTCCGGCTTGATGAATAAATCCGCTATGGCGTTAACCTTCATCTTATCCGCGTTGTAACTGCCCGTCTTGTAGTCCACAATGCGCAAGTACTCGCAAGCCTGTTCGCACATACTGTCCACACGGTCTATAATACCACCTATTGAAATTCGTTCATCGGCTATCTGCAAGGGGGAATAACGTTTTTCCTCCATATACAGTAACTGCAAATTCTCCGTCTTGGCATCGTATTGCAGGATGTTATGCACCATCCCGCGTACGGCTTCGTTCTCCGCTTCGTGTTCCTGCGGGATACGTTTCTCATTGAGTTCGCCGTAGGATACAGTCAGGGCATCCTTCAGGCGGTCGGCATAATCCGGTTCGGACAGCGGGTGCGGGCTATGTTCATACAACCGTTGTATCGTGCCATGCACCAACGTTCCCAACTCGTTGGGTTGCAGCAGGAGCGACTCTTCATCGGGCTGACGAATACCCAAGACATATTTGATATAGAACTGGCGGGGACATTCGATGTAACAACTGATGGCGGAAGGAGACAGATAATCTCCCGTCCATTGCATAGTAGGTTGAATGGTCTGAATAGTATCCGTTTGCGCCGCCTCGACAATGCGTTTTTTGATGACCTGAAAGTCGGGGGATAAGAGCATCTGCATGATGAACCGGGACATACTCTTTTTCTGCATATCCCCTGCTGCCTCCGAGAAGAGCAGCGTCACGTTTTTAGCGCGTCGGATAAGGCGGAAGAAATTGTAGGCATATATCTTGGATTCATCTTCGTGAGTCTGCATGCCATACCCTTTGCGTATATCAAACGGAATATAACTATTATCCTTCGGAGCTCCGGGCACGACGCCCTCTTCCACATTCAAAATAAGCAAGTTGTCAAAGTCCAGCAGACGCGTTTCCAGCACACCGATAATCTGTATTTCTTCAATCGGTTCGCCGTGGAAGGGCAACGTAACGATTTCCAAACTTCGGCGAACAAGGTTTCGCAGTGTCCGCAACTCATAAATATCCGTCAGCACACCTTCGTCCAATAAGGTTATAAAGCGACGAATAACCAATAAGGTCTGGCAGCAGGCTTCTGCCAATAGGACCTGTTGCCAAACACGCTCTTTCACATTCGGTTCGAGCACAGGCATCTGTGCGGCCAAGACCTGTTCCAACCGCCGCAGCACATCGGCATACGTCTCACCTGTTCGGCAGTCGTTCTGTTTATCTTTCAGATACGCCACGACTTGGGCATAGACTTGGGTATTACGCAGGGGATAACCTTTGGTTATATTAACCTTACCGGAGACTTGTTCGGGCAAGGCATACAGCACCGATTCGAGCATCGTCTCATCCGCTATAACAACCGCTGTTCGGTCGCCTGTCTTATGATTCTCCTGCAACCACTGTGTCACGTATTGCGCCTGTGCCGAAGCCGATGTCGTGGCAATAGCCGTAACGATTTTTTGACCTTCGGACGGATATAACGGCAAGTCCTGACCCAATTGGGCTAGATGAGCGGATATATACTGATAGACATGCGGGGCCAGGGCAAAAGAAGCGTCGTTATCCCAGAAAAAGAGTGCGTTATTCGTATCTTTGAGCAATGCCATCAGTTGCCTTTCGGCGGGCAGCAGGTAGTTAAAGCCCACAAAGACGAATGTTCGTCCGGCTGCCTCCTGTTGCCACTCCTCGGGATGGTCAATAACCCAGCGATAGCAAGCCCCTTTGGAGCCGATATGTTCCTGTTGCTGTTGTGTTTTATACCGGTCATACAACTCCGGCAACACTTCCCAGACGCGATGGAAATAACGACGGATAGAGTCGTCTTCGCCCTGTATATCCAGTAAGGACTGCAAGAAATTCTTGGTCTCCTCATCCAGATTGAGTTCGTCCATTTGAATAGCCTGCGAAGTGTGCGTAATCACTTTATGCACATCCAAACAAGCCATATCGATGGCATTAAAATCATTCAGTATCTGTTGTCCCCAGCAATAGAAAGTGTCTAAGGAGAGTTTTTTCTCGTCGGGGGTCACCTGTTTATACAGCGCATACAGGCGCACGATAGCGCGTATCTCGTCTTCCACACGCCAGTCGCACCAACTCATGACCAGTTCATCAATCGTCACCATACGAGG
>JAGHSG010000032.1 GCA_018066005.1 Bacteroidales bacterium
CCGACCGGTTGATTGGTACGCAACGCCTCATCCATGCGGAACATGCCTTCATAATTGACTTGTTGGCAAAATGTCTGATCCACATGAATCATCTCATCGTGTAACAAAAACCAGCCTATCTTACTCAACCGATAACGTTCCGTTTCGGGGGCTATCAGCAGAATACGTGTTGTCAAACCGGCCTCCATAAGGCAAGCCACACTCAAGCGGCTCTGACCCGTTTTTTCGGCCACCTCGTCCACCGTCAACCCTTGTACCTCATCGTGCATCGAGCATTTATCGGAGTGCTCGGAAGCACCACCGTCAATTGCACTGAGGATGCCCCACTCCACCAATAAACGCGCTGTCTGAAAAACAGCAGGCCCCCATGCATAAAGAAAAGCCATCTGCTGCGCATCGCGAGCAGACAGCTGATCTTCGGCATATTGATTTTGCAAGTTATTGTGCAAGTGCATAACTACAACCTTTTTTACCCATTTTCATTTTGGCGCGCAAAGTTACAATTTTTTTTTGATATTTGCAAAAAATATTCATATTTTTTATGCAAATGTAATAATTCCTCCGCCTACAAGGCGGTTATCTTGATAAAAAACGCAACTTTGTCCGGGTGTTGGCGCCCAAACGGGGAGTTTAGAGTTTAGAGTGTAGAGTTTAGCGTTTAGCGTTGAGCGTTGAGCGTGCATTGTGCATTTATCGGAGTGCTCGGAAGCACCACCGTCAACCTGTAATCTGGCTTCCTGCGGAATACTTCGGTACCGAATTTGTGCCATTACAGGACGCGTGCTGTCCCCACTAAATACCACATCACGCAAATGTACTTCATGTGTGTAAAGTTCGTCATGTGTGCCAAGCGTGACCGTATTGGTGGCAGCATCTATTTTTGTTACAAAAGCCGGCTCACCCAACGCCACCCCCAGCCCCTTGCGCTGACCGATGGTATAATGGGCAAAACCCTGATGCGCCGCTAAGGCGGCTATTGATGCGCCACTGGCGTGGCTATTGATGGATTGATGTATTGATGAACTGAGGGATGGGGAAAGGACATACTTACCCGGATTAGGAGGCAAGTTCAAAAAAGTACGATAATCATCCTGAATGAAACAAATATCTTGACTCTCTCCCGACTGCGAAAGAGCCGTAAAACCTTTATTAGCCAAGTAATCGCGCACCTGCTGCTTGGTCATATCCCCCAAGGGGAAAATAACCCTGTTCAACTGCTCCGGCGATAGTTGCCACAAGAAATACGTCTGGTCTTTATGCGTGTCTGCTGCCCGATAAAGACAACCATTTTGTACCCGTGCATAATGCCCGGTTGCAATATATTCACACCCCAAACGGTCTGCTTCATCCAACAAAGCACCGAACTTGATGGTTTTGTTGCAGAGAACACAGGGATTAGGCGTGCGTCCGGCAAGATATTCGTCGCGGAAATAGCGTATGACCGTCTCATCAAAACGGTCGCTATAATCCACAATATAATGCTCTACATCTAATTGTTTTGCCAAGTTTACTGCCGCTTGCAAAGATTGTTCTGTTGTATAACGGGTGCGGAAGGTGCAGCCGACAAGGTCGTAGCCCTGCTCCCGAAGAAGTAGGGCTGCTGCTGTGGAATCTACTCCACCCGACATGGCAAGCAAAATCTTCATTTGGACCAATCAAGCATTTTTTGGATGGGTTTAAGCGCCTGCATCGCCATCTCTGGCGCCACTGATACAATGGGAGATTCGTTCTGCACGCAAGCGAACAGTTTTTCCAACGTATGTAGATGCATATATTCGCAGGCATTCTCCGTTGCTATCAATTGCACATGGGGGCAGGACTTATAAATCTCATAATCAACACCATCCGCCGTCATCACAATATATTTGTTTTGCGGATGTTCTTGCACATATTTAATCAACACCGCCGTGGAACCGACCACATCGCTTTGCTCTACAATTTGCTTGCGGCACTCGGGATGAGCCAACACAAGGGCATCTGGATATTGTTTTTTGAGTTCTGCCAGATGCTCCTGCGAAAAGCGGTCATGAACATGGCAACAGCCGTTCCAAAGGTCCATATTACGTCCCGTCTGCTCATTGATATAACGTCCTAAGTTGCGGTCGGGACCAAACAGAATCTTTGCATCTTCCGGCAGGCGATTAACGATTTTTAGGGCATTACCGCTCGTAACCACAATATCCGACAACGCCTTAACGGCGGCAGAAGTGTTGACATAACTGACCACAAGATGGTCAGGATGCTCTTTTTTCCATGCTTGCAAGTCAGCGGCCTGACACGAATCTGCCAAGGAACAACCGGCGGAAGCGTCGGGAATAAGTACTTTCTTGTTAGGACAAAGGATAGCAGCCGTTTCTGCCATAAAGTGGACACCGCACATCACAATAATGTCGGCATCTGTTTTTTGAGCCTGCTGCGCCAGAGCCAGGCTGTCGCCGACAAAATCGGCAACAGCCTGAATCTCAGCACGCTGGTAATAATGCGCCATGATGACGGCATTTTTCTGCCGACACAAGTCACGGATTGATTGAGATAAATCAGTCATTTTATTTGAGTATATTACCCATGGCATCGTAATAGATACCATCTTTCAGCATATAAAGGTGATGATTATATATCATTTTTTTAGGAGCTAATTGCATGTCCATCAAAGGCAGAGAAGTGGGCTGTTCAGATGTCGTTTCTAACAAAATATCATCTGCATAAACGGTAAATCCGCCATTACCTTCAACCCGTACACCAATGGCTTGAATGGTTTGACCTGCTAAGTCAGCAGCAAGAACTAACTTGGCTTCTTTCCAATCTGTCCCTTGTACAGCGGGAGAATAATGCCATGTACCATTGATTAAGCAGGCAATACTCATCTTATAATCTCCATTGTTAGCCTTTACATAAGCCGTCAAAGCCAAAGCCCCCGTAATACCAATCTTGGTCTCCGAGAATTGCATCAAGTAAGTGCCATTAACCGAACCGTTCAACTTGAGAGCATAATCACCCGAACGATGCGTGTCTTTAGACAACTCATAATTAGCACTTCCGGTCACATTCTTAGCATTATACAAGCAGGGGTCAACGGGGAAAGTACCTTCACTTCTATACTGACCATCTACCATGTTATATTTGGTAAATTTCTGCTCAAAACTATTGCGATAATAGACAGGTCCTAAGGAATAAGGAATAGGCACCTCATCCGTCAGTTGTTGCGTATTATTTAATAAACGTGTAGCGGCGCCTGCCAAACGTACATAGAAGTCCGAAGAACACCAAATACCATCAGCCGACATGGTTAAGAAATATGAATCCGTCGGAATCATACTCCAATCCTCGGCTGCTTTGTTGATGGCGGTTCCCTCATCATACTCGTCAAACATGGCAAAATACATATTGGTACAACCGGCTTTCTTTACTTCGCGTGCCTGCTCCCAAAGGAATTTACCGGCCAAACGTGGTGCTTGGTTGATTTGTCCGGGATTCCACGTAGCCCATCCGAATCCGGAGAACAAAACGGGCATATATGCGACCTTCTTTTCGTTGCATAATTGCACGTCTGCGTTCATCAAACCAATAAAATATTGATAGTCATTATGATTGCCGAAACGACCCACATACCACGGCGAAACCATATCGCAAGACAAGAATGTGTCAAAGAAATTCTCCGTGCTGCCGGGTTTGCCCGAAGTGTTACCGGGTCCTTTGGAGTCGTTGCGGCCTTCGCGCCAATAAGTAGGAACGCCACCTATCACATAGCAACCTCTATTTTGCAGGAATTGAATCAGTCCCTTGGTCTGCTCCACATTACCCGGACGGTCATCAAAACCAATACCCCAAATCTCTACGACAGGCTTGCCGTTAACCGTAGCGTACGCAGACGATTTAGTCAACTCGTTATTCTGCTCAATATTATATACCCAATCAAATTTAATCAGGTCAAACCATGTATTCTCCAATCCATTGGAAGTTATGTCGTAGCAGATATAGAACAGGCGGCCATTATTCTCGGCAGCACGTTGAATCTTTTTCAAATGACTTTGGTTGGTTTGAACCACCGAACGCATCTCATTACCCAAAAAACGCTGAACAGCCACACCTCCTATGCCGGTCTCTTTCATTGTTTTGAAATGAGCTTTGATAACATCTTCATCCTCCGAGCGATAAAGAACGGAATTTTGACCATTGCCTAAATTAGAGAAACCGGTCTGTGTCAAAGCAGTAGCCGGATAATCGCGTACATCTGGGTAAATTTCAAAAGTATGGTTGTACTGACGCGGCCAACGTGTTCCGTCAGGAGCAATATAATCATTGCCCCAGTGGTGCCAAAAATCATTCTTACCACCTACTTTGAACCAACATTGGTAACCGGCTACTGACGTACCGATAAACTCTGTACCCTTGTTATGTTGTGTTTTGGGCTCATTGTTAGGATCCATAGTACCCTCGTATATCTCGATACGGGCAATATAGTTACCGCCGTTGATACGGAAATCTGAAGATTGGTTCTGTGCCTTATGCAGATAAGCATTATTGACGGAAATTGTTACAGTCATCCATTCACCCGTATTTTGACGTTGAATACCTGCTCCGCAGTAGTTAGGATTACCGCCACTATTGCCGTTATATTCCATATTCATACCGCCATTACCACGATCCAAATAGGTAATCTTAAAAATCAAATTGTTCATCTGTGGAGTAACCACATCTTGATTAACACGGAAATAACCAAATTTGCCATCCGGAATACAGATGCAACCGCGGTTGTTCTGATTGTCAAAATAAGTGTACGGCTCATCATTGGGGTCATTTTTCATAAAATGCTCCATATTGGAGTTTTGTTGAGAGTTGTTTTGAAACTCGACCCAAGCCTTCATAGTTGCGGCAGAAGACATTACCGCAAAGGCACATAATGCCAGTGTAATTGAAAAAACTTTTTTCATAGTTGAAAAATAATTTGTTGATAAATAGAGTTAAAATTATCCAAAGTTTCCAACGGAAAACCAAAGATTGCGTAGTTCGTATTAACGATTCCTGCCGGCAAGCCCGTGTCGGAATATCTTCCCCAAATAACATCCGAAGAACTTAATTTGCTAACAGCCGACACATCTTCGGCACTTAATTGCTCCGGATTAAGTTCTTGACGGAAAGTAATAATTTGATTATCAAGCGTCTGTATTTGACCGGAATAGCAAGCACGAGACGGATAACCAACTGCCGAGCCGGACATTACAACACGATGCCGGCCTTCCGTCCAACGCATCTGTTCTATCGTCGTATTCATGCGATACACAACCGATGTATCGCTTTTGCCGAGAATAATATCCACTACTTCAAAGGCGGAATCCGACGGCAATAAAGCCGCTTCCATACAAGACACATAACTCTTGCCCATTTGACGCAAAAGACATCCGTGTTGCGCCGACCAGTCATGCGTATTGCCCACCAATAACTGCCCTGCTCGTTGCAGAGAAGACATACCAAAACCGCAATCATCATCTGTGTGCCACGGATCGCGACGGTCGTAATTGATTTGTTCGCCCGTATAAGCCATCTCATAGCCGTCCGGAACAGGCCGCGAACCGGGAATAACGCCACCTGTGAGCGAATCAAAAGCCATCATCTTGGGGCCTCGTACTTCTGCAAAAGCATCTACAATCAGTATCGGCGAGACGCTGTCCATTTGACAAGCACTCACAATAGGCGAACGCATGCTGATACCGCCTGCATTTCCTGCTGCAACACAAAAATCATATTGCACGCCTGCTTCTGAGTGAATAGTTAAGGATGAGTTAAGGATGAGAGTACCGTTATCCCACGATCCCTCGTTCTCGCGCGTGTATATAATAAAATAGGTAGGAGCAGCGGTTGGTTCCAAACTATCCTGTACCGCCTGCCATGTCAAACGCAACGAATCACCCGCCAAATCTGTACGCAATGCCGTTGGTGGCAAAGGTTGGGGGGTAAACGTCGTATGCCTGCGGGCTGCCAAGAAACGTCCAATCCCTTTATACACCGCCCTCGCAGCCGTAAAACGGAATTGCGGATTAAGGGCATAAGACATGTCCGCGTAATTCTGATGCGAGAGTAATTCAAGAATGATCGTAGGAACTTCGGGGTCCCGTGTCTCACCATAATTGGCTTGACGAATAGCCCGCTTAGGCCATTCCAAAGAGTACGTACGGCTCAAATCGGCAACCACTTGCGTCAGTACCGAATCCGCCAAATCACGGCTGATGCACCTACTCTCTTTTGTGGGATATGTTTTTTTGCCCAAGCGATTATGATTGGTATAAATAGCCAGCGACCCCACCAAACTATCTGTCATCGTCGTACCGGCATCGGTATGGAAAGCCAGACACATATCTATGGGAATCCCTACTCCTTCCATTTTGGGATTAACCTTACTCTTACCACAAAGATAATTCACCCACCCGCCACGGCAAACAATATCATTCAAATAATCTGTATAGGTCGTGTCTCTTATCCACGCAGCATCCGCTATGCCCATCTCCGGCAACCAATACCGCGCCGCTTCCATCCATCTCGGACGACCGCTTTTCCCCAAAGTGTGCTCATCTATCACCCTCATCTCCACCCCTTCACCGTCAATTGTGCAATTATCGGAGTGCTCGGAAGCACCATTGTCCACCGTACATAGGTAGTGCCACAAGCCATCCCCTATTGTTGTATTGATTTCGTATTGTGTAGCCACATCTCCACGATGCAGAGTCACCATCGTCGGTTGTTTTTTAGTCTTTGTCCAGCGGATATAAACCGACCGATAGCCGGGGCGAACGTAGGCACGAGGTTGCATAACAACGGCTCCTGCGTTCTCTAACATCGGAACTAAATATGGGGCGGTAAACGAAGATGAGAACATATCTTCCACCGTCGTCCATATATGTGCCCGTTGAAATTTCCAACGCGATTCGTCTGCATTCCAATACAGCCCATGGCTGGCCCAAAGAGCGATATGTCGGTCTTGCAAGCCGTCCGTAACGGTATAGGGACGCGACACGTCACGAATCAAAGGAGCAGGATTCGTTTTCTTGGCACTAATCGCGTTCGCACATAGCACACATAATATGAAAAAAAGCAACTTCTGCATTTTCGGCGCAAAGTTACTAAAAAATTTGCATATATGCAAAAAAAAGTGTATCTTTGTGCCAAATTTATGAAAGACATGACAGAAGAAGAAATAAAAGCACGGCAAGACCGGGCACGAGAACTATTCCATCAGGGCTATAATTGCTCCCAATCCGTCTTTGCAGCCTGTTCCGATTTATTCGGCATTGAGGACCAAGACTTGGCATTACGATTAAGTGCCTCCTTTGGCGGTGGCATAGGTCGGATGCGCCTGACTTGCGGAGCGGCTAGTGGTATGTTCTTGTTGGAAGGGCTTCGTTCCGGTTCATCCATGCCCCACGATGCCGAAGGCAAGAAAGCCAATTATGCCCGCGTGCAAGCATTAGCCCAAGCGTTTATGAATGAAAACGGCGCTTTGAGTTGTGCCGAATTGAGCGGTTTGACCAATAACGGTCCCACTCCCGAACAACGAACAGAACAGTATTACCACAAACGTCCGTGTGAAGATTTGGTTGCATCTGCAGTCCGCATCTTTCTCTCTAAACTCTAAACTCTAATTTCTAAACTAATATGTACTTTTTAGCCATTATGGGTGGTGGTCCTGCAGGATACACTGCCGCCGAAAAAGCCGCGAAGGCCGGTAAACAAGTAGTCCTTTTTGAGCAAAACAATTTGGGGGGCACCTGCCTCAATGTAGGTTGTATTCCAACCAAGACCCTCTTGTATAGTGCCAAACAGTATTTTAACGCCACACATGCCGACAAGTATGTGTCAAGGCAGAAAATGTTACGTTTGACTATGCCAAGATGGTGCAACGCAAGCAAAAAGTGGTTCGCAAACTCGTGGCAGGTATCAAAGCCAAACTGAATAATGATTTTTGCACCGTCATCAATGGCGCAGCTTCGGTCGTCAGCAGAACGGACGAAAAGGTCATTATTGAATGCAACGGCGAACAATACGAAGCCGAGAATCTGCTCATTTGCACAGGTTCGGTCAACTTTGTACCTCCCATCCCGGGCATACAGGATAATCCCAATGTGTGGGATTCAACGGATGCGTTAGCCGCACAGGAACTGCCGCAAAGCATGATTATTGTTGGCGGTGGCGTGATAGGTATGGAGTTTGCCACGCTTTACCATGAATTGGGGGTGCCGGTAACGGTCATCGAAGCCATGCCCCGTATCTTGCCTAATCTGGACCAAGAAATCGTTCAGATACTGCGTGACAAATACGAAAAAGCAGGAATAACCATCCTGACCGATACCAAAGTGCTCAGCATAGACGGACAAAAAGTGACCACAACCAACGGCGAAGTGGAAGCCGACAAAATTCTTGTCAGCGTCGGCAGACGATCCAATATGCAGGGATTGGATGCATTAACCGATTTG
>JAGHSG010000141.1 GCA_018066005.1 Bacteroidales bacterium
TGGATCGCACAAATGGCTATTATTGGACATCTACGCATCAAACGTCTGAAAAGGCAAAGTGTCTTAAGTTCAATTCAAGTTCAAAAAATGTGGACGGCGATGATCGTTACTATGGGATGTTTATTCGCCCTGTTTGTGTGTATGATAACACTTCTATTTCGACCTCAACAGAGTCTTTGGTTAGCAATCGTCCTACTGTTCGTAAGTTTATGCATCAAGGACATTTCTACATTGAAATGGGTGAACATATCTACAACGCCGCCGGAGTGCTGATGAAGTAAAATCTTAATAATCGTACACTTTTCAAGTCCTAACCGTCACTATACTTTGAGTTAACGATGAGTTAAGGATCAGTTAAGGATGAGAGAGCCGAGATGCAAAACGCATTTCGGCTCTAATTCTTAATAATCGGCAAAAAAAGTTTGGAGAGTGTCGGTCGAGTGTCGGCCGACCCTCGGTTGACCCTCGGCTAAAAGACCTGTCAATATGGCGACCACCGGGCGACCACAGATAAGGCAAGGAAACACAGTAGAGATAGTCCGAGTGCTACGGAGGTGGTATGAGAAGAGACGCGTTGATAATAGAACACTGCGCTAAATGAACGGCACGAAGTGCCTAATATAACGGGCAAAGCCCTAGTAGAACGCCTCCGGCTAATAGAACGCTGCGCTAAATGAAAGCCGCAAGCGGCTAATGATGGTTTGTTGTATATTCGAGGGCACCGACCTTGAATGGTAGTTCGCATCTTGCCGGATATACGCTACATATTAAGGCACAAGACTTATGTCTTCATTATCCGTTTTTAGATAGTTCTCTATGTGCAAGCCCCTACGAACTACCTAAAATCACCTATTTATAGATTAAAAATCTATTTTGTACCCTAATTATTTGCGTATATCAAATTTTTGTTGTACTTTTGTACGCTTTTTTGCGCAAGTACGCGCACATATATACGCACAAGACACGAACATGATTGACTACATTAAAGGACACATTGCAGAACTCAATCCCACTTACGCCGTTATAGAAGCTGCCGGCGTGGGATATGAGATAAACATCGCCCTGCCTACCTATTCGGCACTCATCGACCAACAAGACACCTTGTTGTACACCACCGAAATAATTCGCGAAGATGCGCACACCTTATTCGGTTTTTCCACCAAAGGTGAACGCGAAGTGTTTCTGCAACTGCCCACCGTCAGCGGCATAGGCGGCAATACGGCACGCATGATCATGTCCGCATACACGGCTGCCGAACTGCGCCAAATAATAGCAACCGGCAACAGCAAAACACTCGCACAAGTTAAAGGTCTGGGACCCAAAACAGCACAACGCATCATCGTCGATCTCAAAGACAAAATACTCAAGATAGACCTCGGAGACGGGTTGACGGTTGACAATGCACAATGCACAATGTTCCCCGTAGAGAATAATCCGGTCAAAGACGAAGCCGTCAGCGCATTAGTCATGCTCGGCTTTGCAGCCGCAGCCAGCGGAAAAGCAGCCGACAAAATACTCAAACAAAACCCGACCGCCACCGTAGAACAAGTGATTAGAGAAGCGTTGAAGATGCTATAACGGTTGACGGTTGACGATGCACAATGCACAATGAGATTTAGACACATCATATTACTTCTGTTACTCCCGTTGGGATTGATGGCGCAGGAAGCGGTGAATGCCGATTCTATTCAGCAAGCTGATACATTGGGACGGATTGTTACCCATCAACCCAAACAGACCACCAACGGCAACTATGAAGAACTGACTGCTGCCGGTACCAATATGGACCTGCAGCAGCCCGACAATATAACCACGCAGGTGGAATATCAACCTGCCACCGGCACCTACGTTCTCCACACACGCGTCGGAGATAAAGACCTTATCACACCCTACCTGATGACTGCCGAGGAATATAACGACTACTCCGAAAAACAGTTCATCCATCAGTACTGGCAACAGAAAATATCCGAAGTCGATCACGATAACGAGAAGAAATTTGACATCACCGATATGAAATTCAATATCGGTCCTGCCGACAAAGTCTTTGGTCCCGGCGGTGTGCAACTCAAACTGCAAGGTAGCGCCGAACTGCTATTCGGTTTCAAACATCAATATGTGGACAACCCATCATTAACCAAACGAAGCCGTAACAACAACATCTTCGACTTTGACGAGAAAATACAGGTCAACGTCAACGGTAGCGTCGGTACACGTCTGAAAATGCAGATGAACTACAACACCGAAGCCAGTTTTGCTGCCGACCAACAGAATGTCAAAATAGCCTACAAAGGTGAAGAAGACGATATTATCCAATCTATCGAAGCCGGTAATGTCAGCCTGGACCTGAACTCGTCCCTCATCAAAGGTAGTCAGGCACTATTCGGTATCAAAACCGAACTCAAATTCGGACGCTTGCGCGTGCAGGGCTTAATCAGTCAGCAGAATAGTCAGACTCAGTCTGCCTCCTCCGAAGGCGGCGCACAGATGACTAAATTTGAAGTGCAAGCCGATAACTACGATGAGAACAAGCACTTCTTCCTCGGTTATTATTTCCGCGACAACTACGAAAAAGCCATGGAGACCCTGCCCTACGTAACCGGCGGCGTCACCATCAACCGTATTGAAGTATGGGTAACCAACAAACGCGGCACCTATGACCAGGCACGTAACATTGTGGCTTTTACCGACTTGGGTGAAGGAGTGTACGAACACATGTTAGACCCCTTCTTCAGCAAGGGTCCCAGCGCACAAGTCACCCCCTACAACGATGCCAACCTGCTATACAAATACGTCAAAGACATCCCCGAAGTGCGGGACATACAACAAGTAACCGCGTACTTGCAGAGCAAAGCACAAGATTGGAAAGGTGAGGGCCACGACTTCACCGGAGGTGAAGACTTCGACAAGATAGAGTCGGCCCGTCTGCTGAACTCCAGCGAATACACGCTGAACGCCGCTTTGGGTTATATATCCTTGAAGACATCCTTGCAGCAGGACGAAGTCCTTGCCGTGGCTTATGAATACACCTACGGCGGAAAAGTCTATCAGGTGGGTGAGTTCGCTTCCGACCAGAGTCAGCAGGGCGAACAGAGTATAGGTACACGCGCTCCCAACCTTATCCTGAAAATGTTGCGCAGCAGCAATAACGCACCTATTGAAGCCAGCGCGGGCAGAAGTAAAACGGACAGATACGGTACATGGCACTTGATGATGAAAAACATCTACTCCTTAGGCGCCAGCAGTATGACGGCTGATAAGTTTGAGTTATACGTCAAATACCGTAACGACTCCATCGGTCAGGAGGTGCAGTACCTGCCGGAAGGGGCACGCACCAAAGGTAAACAACTCATCCGCGTTCTCAATGCCGACCGCTTGGACCAACGTAACAATCCCTACCCCGACGGACGTTTCGACTATGTGGAAGGTTACACCGTATTGAGCAATATGGGACGTGTCATCTTCCCTGTATTGGAGCCCTTCGGCTCACACCTTGCCAAAGAACTGGGCAACGACCCCGCATTAGTCAAGAAATACTGCTTCCAGGAACTGTACGACTCCACCTTAATCGTAGCGCAAGAGATGAGCGAGAAAAACAAGTTCGTCCTTGCCGGTAAATACCAGGGTACCAACAGCAGCGAGATACGGCTCAACGCCAAGAACGTACCCCGAGGCAGCGTGACCGTAACCGCGGGCGGTGCCAAACTGGTGGAAAATGTCGATTATACAGTCGATTACGCCATGGGCGTTGTCACCATCCTAAACCAATCCATCTTGGAGTCCGGTACAAATGTGAATGTGCAGTTAGAAAACCAATCTACCTTTGGTATGCAACGCAAAGGATTGTACGGCTTACACCTGCAATACGATTTCAACAAAGACTTCTCCATCGGCGGTACATTGATGCACTTGCGCGAGACCCCGCTGACCACCAAAGTGAATATGGGTAGCGAACCGCTGTCCAACACCATTTGGGGCGTTAACCTCAACTACAAGACTGAGATGATGTGGCTGACTAATCTGCTGGACAAGATTCCATGGATAACCGCCACCGCACCCAGTACATTCCAAATAGGTGCCGAATTTGCACACCTCATTCCCGGACATAATAAGGAAGTGGGTAGCACCGGTACCAGTTTTATTGATGACTTTGAATCGACCACTACGGCTATTGACGTACACTACCCCAGCAGTTGGTTCCTGAGTGCCACTCCCGCACGCTTTGAAGAGAGCCGTATGGGCAACAACCTCGCATACAACAAGAACCGCGCATTATTGAGTTGGTACTTTGTGGACCCCATCTTCGGTTATCCGCAAACCAACACTCCCGGACATATCAAAGACAACTTGGACCTTATGTCCGACCACCGCACGCGTATCGTTTATCAGCAGGAGTTATTCCCCAACAAGGAATCCCTCGCCAACGAAGATACTCGTTTGAGCATCATGAACATGACTTTCTACCCCAAGGAACGCGGTCCATACAATATCTACACCGACAACTACCAATACAACGAGGACGGCGAACTGACCAATCCGACAACGCGTTGGGGTGGTATCATGCGGCGTTTGGATAACACGGACTTTGAACGCGCCAACATCGAGTACATTGAGTTCTGGCTTATGGACCCGAGTTTGACCAACACCAACTTCCAAGGGGCTAAATTATTCATCAACTTAGGTGACGTGAGCGAGGATATCCTTCGCGACGGCAAGAAGAGTTTCGAGCACGGACTGCCTATCAACCAAGCCGATGAGACGATGGTAGAGAAGACTATCTGGGGACGCGTGCCACGTACCACCAGTACGACCATCGCTTTCAGCAACGAGTCCGGAGCACGCGCTTCGCAAGACGTTGGTCTGAACGGATTAAGCACCACACAAGAGTTTGACTTTGAATATAACGGAGCCAAGCCCTATGCCGATTACGTAAAATTCATGCGCGACAAAGTAAAAGACAATTATGATGTCACTCAACGTTGGAATAATGACAAGTTCTCACCCTTCAACGACCCTGCCGGAGATAACTACCACTACTACCGCGGCGATGACTACGACCAAGCCAAGACCAACGTATTGGACCGCTATAAGCACTACAACGGTACCGAAGGTAACTCACCCGAGTCGGGCGGTTCGAGTTACGGAACAGCTTCTACGCTAACTCCGGATATAGAAGATATCAACCAGGACAACACGCTGAACGAATATGAGAAATACTTCGAATACGAAGTGGACATAACGCCCGGCAACACCAACAGCAACCGTTTCATCGCCGAGACGATGACCACAACCGTCACCCTGAAAAACGGCAAGACCGAACAGGTGACTTGGTATAAGTACAAGATTCCGTTGAAAGGTGATTCCAGTTCGTGCAAACGTGTAGGAAGTATCCGCAACTTCAAGTCCATCCGCTTCATGCGTATGTACCTGACCGGTTGCGCAGACACCACGACCCTGCGTTTTGCTACCCTCGACTTGGTACGCGGTGAATGGCGTAACTACACCAAAGGTCTATACACCGATGAGAAAAACGACCTTTACAACACGACTCTGCCCGGCTCCAACTCGGCATTGGACGTACAAGCCGTTTCTATTGAGCAGGACGGCCGCCGTTCGCCCGTTAACTACGTCCTTCCTCCCGGCGTAAGCCGTCAGACCGACCCGGGTCAAGCACAACTTATCTCGCAAGATGAGCAGTCCCTCGTGTTGCGCGTACATAACTTGGAATATAACAACGCTCGCGCCGTATATAAATCCACTACGATGGATATGCGTAACTACAAACGTTTGCAGATGTTTGTACACGCCGAAGCTGTTCCCGGTGAACGCGAGTTGCAAGACAATGAGTTGAGTTGCTTCATCCGCTTGGGTACGGATATGACTAATAACTACTACGAATACGAAGTACCGCCGAAAGTGACCGAAGCACGCACGGATTACGATAATGACAAGGATGTGGACCGCGTAGCCGTTTGGCCCAAGGAGAATAATATCGACTTCCCCTTCTCTGCCCTGACGAATGCCAAGACGGCACGAAACAAAGCCAAACGCTCGGGCGACCCCAACGTCAGCAATACCCGACCCTACGCCGTTTATGACGACAACAACGGTAAACCCAATAACCGCATCACCGTCTTAGGAAACCCGACGCTGGAAGATGTTGAATATATCGTCATCGGTGTGCGCAACCGCAATGGCGTTTCGACCGAGAGCAAGAGCACCAACCTGAGTGGTGAGATTTGGGTAGATGAACTGCGTTTGAGCGAGTTTAACGAAGAAGGCGGTGTAGCCGCTATTGCCAATATAGGATTAGGCATCAGCGACATCGCCCAACTCAACTTGGCAGGACGCGTGGAGACAGCCGGCTTCGGAAGCATAGAGAGTAATGTCCAAAACAGAAATATGGACAATACCTACCAATTCCAAGTCAGCGCCGCTTTGGAGGCAGGACGCTTATTCCCCGAGAAAGCCAAACTGCATATACCCCTGTATGTCAGTTACTCCAAAGACATAACATCACCCAACTACGACCCGACCGATACGGATATCAAGTTGAAAGAGTCCCTGAACACCTATACAACCCAACATGAGAAAGACTCTATCAAGAACCTCGCCAATACAACGCAGGAAAATCTGTCATGGAGTTTGACCAACCTGAAGGTGGATATCCACTCCAAGAAAAAAGATATGTTCTACGACCCCGCCAACTTCACGCTGTCGGTGGCCTACAACAGGCAAAAACAACAGTCTCCGGAGATTGCCAAGGATATGACAACCGACCATAAAGGTTCGTTCTCCTATGCCTATTCCTTCAACCCGAAGCCGTGGGAGCCGTTCAAGAAGATGGAAAAAGTTAAGAATGTCAAGTTCTTGTCGGAATTCAACCTCTACTACCTGCCGCAGTCATGGGCGTTCAATACCGATATGCACCGCAGTTTCTCCGAACTCAAGATGCGTGATTTCAATAAGGTTGAAGCAGGCGAGACAAAGAGTCAAGATTTGAGTTTCAGCCACGACTTTACGTGGAACAGAAACTTCGACTTCAAGTTTGACCTGACCAAGAACATGAAATTCTCCTTCCACACCGCCATGAACTCAACGGTGGACGAAGGTTATTATACTCCGGAAATCATCAAGGACTACAACTTCACCAATGACTACTACGAAGCATGGAAAGACACCGTCAAACGCAGTTTGAAGACATGGGGAAGCCCCTACACGTATCAACAAGTCTTCACCGCTTCCTGGAATGTGCCGTTCAACCGCATCCCGTACATGGAGTGGCTGACCGCAAATGCTTCCTACAACGGAACATATACGTGGAACAGAACGGCAGGAACGACCGCCAATACCAATTTCGGTAACACGGCTCAATCATCACGCGCTTGGCAAGTAGATGGACAAGCCAACATGGAAACGTTATACGGCAAATCCAAATACTGGAAACAACTTAACCAACGCATGTCCGGTCGTAACAACCGTCGTCCGTTCAAGCCGAAGACGTATTCGGAAACAGTAGATTTGAAAGCCGGTGACACACTGTCTGTTGCACACCAACTCAACTCCGAGAGTTTGTTAATCACCGCTACGGATAGCAAGGGCAAGTCAGTACCTATCAAGTTCGTTCCGGACGGCACGGGTAAGGTTAAGATCATCAGTAAAAAAGATGTGAAAGGTGTAACGATTGCCGTTGCCACCAAAGACCCGAACACGCGTACGGCTGCCGAAAAAGCCATGGACTTTGCTGCTTACTTCGGTACGATGGTTCGCCGCGTACAAGTCACTTACCGCAAGACGGACGCCCTGACCGTACCCGGCTTTGAGCCCGGCATCGGTTTCTTCGGACAGAAACACGAAGGTGGTTCTTTATATGCTCCGGGTTGGGACTTCGGTTTTGGTTTCTTCCCCAAGAACTATATGGAGAAAGCCCGCGACCACGGTTGGCTGTCGCTCAGCGACAGTGTAGCCCAGCCGGCTAATATGGCATCCACGGCAGACTTTGATTACAAGATTACCTTGGAGCCCTTCCCCGGATTTAAGATTCAAGTGAACGGAAAACGCTACGAAGCGCAGACTAACTCGATGCTCTTTGTCAGCAATGACGACAAGTCCGGCTACACGCTGCAAGACAACATGACAGGGTCGTTCAACATCACGCAAGTGGCTATCGCCACCGCCTTTGAGAAGATCGGTAAGTCCAGCGACAACTTCTCTTCCAAAACCTTTGACCGCTTCCTGCAATATAGGAACGAGATGAGAGACCGTCTGCAAGAGCGTTATAGTCAGGCTTATTACCCGACCAAAGACCCGACGAAGATATTTGCGGACTCGTTAGATATATGCGGTAAGAAATATGACCGGTCTATGGGTGAGGTTAACCGCAACTCGGCAGATGTCCTTGTTCCTGCATTCCTGGCCGCTTATACCAAACAGGATATCAACAAGATCAGTTTCAATCCGTTTATTGACATCTTGCACGTTATGCCTAACTGGAGCATCACCTTTGACGGCTTGGGACGTATCCCTGCCATCAAGGAGCACTTCAAGTCCTTTGTATTTACACACGCGTACACGTGTAAGTACGCCATCGGGTCGTATAGTACCTTCTCCACATGGTTAGGTGCAGGCGATGGTGGCGACAAGACACTCGGTTTCCGCCGCGACGCCGTTTCCGGCATGCCTACCCCCAGTAGCGCGTACGACATCACGTCCGTCAGCCTGACCGAGAGTTTCTCGCCGTTGATTGGTGTCAACATGACTTTGAAGAACTCGTTACTGATTAAGACCGAATACCGCAAGCAACGTTCGATGACATTGAACGTAAATGCCGTACAGATAACGGAAGGTCACACGGATGAGATTGTTGTTGGAACAGGTTATACGGTCAAAGACTTGCATTTCAGTGCCAAAGCCAAGAACGGCGCACAACGCAAGGTAAGCAACGACCTCAAACTGACCGTTGACTTCTCGTACAAGAACGTGGCTACATTGCTGCGTAAAGTAGAGGAAGGGCTGACGCAAGCCAGCAGCGGCACTAAGGTGTGGGGACTCAAGATT
>JAGHSG010000171.1 GCA_018066005.1 Bacteroidales bacterium
GTGCGCCTCGTCGGCCGTCTCGCCGGCGGTGACATACAAGGACTCAAACCACTTGGCTTCGGATTGAGTAAGAATAACCTTGGTGACAGTCTCAAACTCGTCTTCGAACTGGAAGGGGACAATATCGCCCACTTCGTTTATGACGAGAAAGACCTGACCAAGACCATGCGTGACACAACCTTTGTCTGCGAGGATGGTAAAGATACGACATTGCTTACTCCTGTCCGCTTTGAGGAGAAACGCATTATCGTTCGTCCCGATGTCAAGACAGGCGAATATGTGATAGACCTGCCGCCTGTCAAATACCGCATCATGGAGGCAACGGCTAATGGCTATGCCACTTTGTTCGGTGGCGGCAGAACATCCGAGACCAAAGATTTGACCAATTCATTGGATACCCTGCAAAGTACCTATAACGGTCGTACCAATTGGTATCACGACACCTATTCCGTAATATACCACGCGCCCGCGAGCGTGGCGGTAACTCAACTCCGATTCGGTGCTCCTTTAGAGCATTATGGAGAAGAATTGGTACAGGGTTACACGCTGGATACTATCCGTTATGACAGTGTTTGCACCCATAAATCGGGCAAATGGGAATATACGTTAGGTTATCCGGTTTATTTGTCCGATTACCGCTACAGCTTCCGTATCAACGCTCGTGAGGAGTATCACTATAATAATGACTGCAACCGCGATTTGGATATCGTACCTCTCAGAAATCATAATTACACCGTCTATAACGGATTGGAGTCCGGCACATCCATCATCAAGGGGGTGTTGGATAGCGAAGGCCGTTCGGATGTTATAGCGAGAGTAGCTAATATATCCTTTGATGCCGTCAGTACCAACGAAGCCCTCAAGCGATTCGAAGTATCCGTTAGTATCAACGGGCAGGATGTGCATTCCGAGCCCATTAAGGCGTTCGTACTCGGTAACCGCCTGACAGGCAATAATGTGATGCAGAAAATAGGTAGTACGGTTACGCTTAACGATGTACTACGCGACCCGCCCGGAAGCAACTCCTACGCATGGATATCCAAGGGCACAACCTATTCCACATCCTATAGTGTGTCAACAACAGTTAATGCATCCTTAAGTTTCAGTGTGGATGTACTGAGAAAAGTAAATCAAACTCTTGGATCCTACAATGGGACCCCAGAAACCGGAGTGACTACCGGTACTTGGTTTGAGAATTCGTCAGGAATAAATATTCCTATTTTCTCTTTCAACTATGTAGGTACGGGCGGCACCACATACTCTTATTCCTTCTCAACCAATGAGCGAATCGAGACCAGTCCCGAGAACACTGTTTTGGGCATCGGAGCACCGGCTACCGTCTTCATCGGTCATACGGTCAACGCCTATGCTACGCACGCTGAGATATTTAATGTGGTGGATACTGCCACCTTGAAAATGATGGCACCTGCCATCGAGCAAGGCGCAGCGCGTATTGTGGCGCAGAAGGATAGCACAAGTCCGGCTCTGATTGTCTCCCAAGACCTTGCATTCACCATGGACGAGACACCCGTTCAGTTCGCTTACACGCAGAATCATATCGTTAACCAAATCATTCCGCAACTCTATTCGGAAATGGCATCTCTGATCCACACAGGAGATTCCGCTGCTGTGCAGGAAATAGCCAATGCCACAGGCAAAATGGCCTATTGGCTAAAAGATACTACAATCATAGAGATTAAACCTAAAAACGGGGGAACACGGATTTATACCAATGAACTGGCGGAATATAAGAAACAGATTGACCAATGGATAAAGATATTGGCAGACAATGAGTATATAGAACTCTATGGCTCCAATACGGCAAATCGTTTAGGCAGTTATTCCCTCTCCGGTGGTACCGCGTTCACCTATACCGAGGATGGAGCTACCAGTGCTTCTTATTTCAGCGAAAATAATGAAACCCCATCCTATGACTTTGCTACAACACTCATAGGTGGTTTTTTCTCATGGATAGGTAAAGATTTTGCGGATACGTACGACAAGGTTAAGGAGTTTATTGATGAAAAAGAAAATGACAACTATAAGAACCGAGAAAAGCAGATAAACGTAAGTACCGGTCCAAGATCATGGAAAATAAACTTCCTGCCGGTGGTCTCCAATACATGGGATCAAAACGGCAGCAGCAGCCCGTCCTTCAACCGCGAAATAGGATTCTCACTTTCTCAAAACGGTGTCGGATACGTGGATGTGGATGTTTATCGATTGAACTCTACGGTAGATTTCAATAACGATTCTACCCTTACGAGTTGGCGTACCCTTGCTGCCAACTTGCCGGTGGCAAAAGATAGTATGAAAACCGGCAACTACGATTGCTCCGACTTTGTCTATCTCCTTCGCGGTGGCGCTACCAGTTGTCCGTATATAGACGAGAATGTAACGCAGTTCTACCGCCCGGGAACCGTTCTTGATCCTGCCACCGTCAAAATGGAGTCTCCCCGTATTGAGGTGGATAAGCATGAAGTAAGCGGTGTGGCAGCCGATGGCGTGGCTGTCTTCGACTTGCAGATTTGGAACGAGACGGAAGTTCCTGTTGGTGTTCTGGATGGCATCCATTCCTTCAATCTGCGTCTGGATGAACCCGCCAACCCCAACGGCGCCAAGGTTACCATCGACGGTAATCCGCTCACACCTTCCGGTATGGACTTCTTACTCTCCGGAAGACAAGTCATCCATAAGAAACTCGAAGTTAGACAAGGTGCCGTGGCGCTCGATTACGACAGCCTCGAACTGGTGCTCATGTCCTCTTGTGACCCGTTGAATAAGTGCCATCAGTATATCTCCGTCCATTTCCTGCCTGCCTCTACACCGGTGCGTATCGCTACACCGGACGACAAGTGGGTGATGAATACCAACTCGCCCTACGACAAGCAGGGCTACTACTTGCCCGTTGTTATCGACGGATTTGACCCCGACTACGCTAACTTTGACCATATCGAACTGCAATACAAACTCTCCACGCAGTCGGAGAACAATTGGGTAACGCTCTGCTCCTATTATGTAGATTCTGTTTATTATAAGAAAGCCAGCGGCAATAAGCAGATGTTCAACAAAGAAGCCGGACGCATCGACAATATCCACTTCTATGGCGAGCGCGACCCGATGGAGCAGCGCTACGACCTCCGTGCCGTCAGCTACTGCCGCTACGGAACCGGTTATGTCACCAAGGCGTCCGAACCCGTCAGCGGTATCAAGGATACACGCCGTCCGCGTCTCTTTGGTAATATAGCCCCCGCTAATGGCGTTCTCACCAAACAGGACTATATTTACGTGCCGTTCTCCGAACCGATTGCGTACAACTATTTGGACGAGGATAATAACTTCCAGGTGGTCGGCTTTAAGAACAAGGCGGACTATTTCAGTATGCCTACGCTCACCTTCTCAGGGAATAGCGATTCGTATGCTCGCACACAAACGAAACGCAATCTGACCGGCGACTTCTCTATTGACTTGAGGGTTTATCAGGAAAATACGAACGGAAAAGTGACGTATTTCTCTTTCGGTGACGGCAATGGTAATGGCATTGAGTTCGGTAGAAAAGACAGCCTGCTCTATGCGCGAATAGCTGACATTGACGTGCTTGCTTCTAAAGGGGGAATACCTACAGGCGGTTTTGCACGCGTGGTAATGACCTATAATGCAGCAACAGATAGTATTCGTTTCTATGTCGGTACTCAACCGGTAGGGGGAGGCGCAGCGCATTCGGCGACGGCTACAACCTTTACAATCATCGAGGCTGCTCCATTCACCTTCGGTGTCGGTATGAATAACCTTCATCCCTTCACGGGACGCATGGCAGAAGCGCGTATTTGGTCTAAAACTCTGACTTTTGGGGAGGTGTTCTCTACCGAAAACACATGCCTCACAGGTTACGAAAACGGACTGTTAGCCTACTACCCGATGACCGAAGGTTCGGGAAACATAGCCTACGACAAAGCGCATGGGGCTGATGCCATCATCAATAACCCGACATGGACCATGCCGGAAGGTAGGGCACTAAAAGTGAATGATGCAAAAGGCGTTCAACTGGATGCACAGTGGTTCAACAACTCGGCGGATGCCGACTATACCTTACTCTTTAGTTTCAAAAGCGATCCGGCTGAACCCTTTAGCAGTGATGAAGATGTCTTGCTCTTCGGTGATATCAATGCCAAAATGGACAAGACCAATAAGCAAGTAGGTATCTTTATGACGCAATCGGGACAAATCGTACTGGCTTCCGACAGCGTTAATAGATTGGTTGCCGAAGGTAACTACAAAGACGGCGCTTGGCATACACTCGGCTTGGTAGTGGGCCGCAGTTTCAACTATACGCACCTATATATAGACGGTCAACTCAAGGCACAGGCTAACGGACAGTTCTTCGGTGCGTGGGCGATGTCCCAAACCATACTCGGCAGAAACTTCAGTAGCGGCTGCTTCGACGAACTCAGTATGTGGGAGTTCGCGATGCCGCAGGATTACCTCAGCGAGTTTGATACATACGCTCCCAACGGACAGGAAATGGGACTGCGTTGCTACTTGCCCTTTGACCAACGCATACTCAACGACAACAGCGTTTACGAGACCCACTACAGCCCGTATAATGCCCGCCTCTATTACAATAGTGATAAACAGGAGTGGTATGCCAAGCAGGACACCGTTATCCGCGCCCGGTTGGATGACAAATCCACTACCACGGATGTCTGCCCGCTCATCCGCAACTCCGAATACGAGAAGATACGATTTGATTGGGTAGGTAATAACAACGAACTGATTATTAACCTCAACGTACCCGATATGGAAATCAACCACAAGAACGTCTTCTTCTCCTTGCGCGATGTGGAAGACCTGCAGGGCAACCGCCTCCTCAATCCGATTGCCTGGTCGGTATATGTGGATCGCAATGTAATACGCTGGGATGAACAGAACTTATGGATAATCAAGAGTGCCGGTATGATGGATACCGTGGTCTATACCACCGTCACGAATCATTCGGGAAAAGATAAACCCTTCGTCATCTCCGGTCTGCCCGACTGGCTCACCGTGGATGAAACGGTAGGCACGCTCAAACCACAAGAGCAGCGCGTACTTGTCTTCACCGTCAGCGGCGACCTAAATGCCGGAGATTATGTTGCACCCGTTTCACTTACCGACGAAACAGGCATGTCCGACCAGATGCTCGTCAATGTACGTGTTGAAGCCGTCTTCCCCAACTGGTCTGTACCCAATGACTTCAACCAGAATATGAACCTTATCGGTACCGTTCATTTGCAGAATGAAGCACGCGGCGCCTATGTGGATACCGATACGCGCGATATAGTGGGTGCCTTCTACGGCAATACGTGCGTAGGTATGCAGTCTATCACCTCCAAGGTAGGTAGCAATGCTAACCTCTATCTCAAGGTTTATGGTAAAGCCGATATGAACAAGAAAGATATATCTCTGCGCCTGTGGCAGGCTTCTACCGGCAAGACCTTTGTACTTAAACCGGAGAAAGAAGTTATTCGCTTCGTGGCTGATACCATTTATGGTTCGGTACAGAAACCGGTACAACTCCGTGTAGCGGATTTGCGCGTGCAGAATATACCTGTCTATACGGGATGGAACTGGATTAGTTTCTATGTACAACCTGACAGCCTCAAATCCTCTTTCATCACTACCGGCGGCTTCGAGACCAATGATGAAATCAAGGCATACAGCGCACAAGACAACGTGTCCAACTATATGGAAAGCGGCTGGAGCAAGAATATCAAATTGAACTACCGGAATATCTATATGCTGAAGGTAAAAAACAATATGGTCTTGGAAGTACGCGGAACGGCTGCCGATCAGGTACCTGAACTGAAGTTCAGTCACGGTTGGAACAACCTGCCGTGCCTGTTCGAAGCCAACACGCCTATAGATGCTGCTATGGCGGACTACTTCAATGCTGCCAAGGACGGCGATATCATCACCGGTTACTACCAGTTTGCTGTCTTTGACAACAAGCAGTGGGTAGGTTCGCTGGAGACCCTCATTCCGGGCGAAGGCTATATGCTCTATCGCCAAGCAAAGGATGATGTCACCGTACATTTCTATCCATCCGTTCCTGCCACCGCTCCGCGCAAAGGTGCGATAGTGGAAAGTGACGCCATGCAGGATAATAATCGTGATTACTCCACCGTGATGCCTATTGTAGCAACCTTGGAGAGCAACGAGGTTGCCATCCATGCGGGCAACGCTGTGCTGCGTGCTTACGCTCATAATGAACTCGTAGGCGAAGCCAAAGCCGTTGACGGTATGTGGTTCCTGCTCGTCCATGCAGCAGATGGTAGCGAACTCACCTTCACCGTTACCGACGATAAAGGCGAGGAATACTCGGCTTCCAATGTGCTGAACTATGGTGCCTTTGCTCCTACAGGAACGGTACATAACCCGTACCTCATCCGCTTCGGCGAATCCGACTTGCGCAAAGTGATGGAGAATGGTATCCTCTATATCCACCGCAATGGCAATACGTATAACGCACAAGGAGGCAAGCTTTAGTTGAAAGTTGAAAGTTTAAAGTTTAAAGAAGTTTTAAAGTTTAAAGTTTAAAGTTAAATAGTTTATGATTATGAAAAAATATCTTACAGCCGCAGGCGGTCGTTCAGCAAAGCGGTCTTTCAGCACGAAGTGCGGTCTTTCAGTGATAACGGTCTTGCTGCTTATCGCAGCCGTGGGCTGCAAGCCCGAACCCGACCCCATTCCGGAGCCAGACCCGGCTCCGCATTGGGTCGTTACCGAATCACCCGCGGTGGAAGCTCCTCAATGGCAAACCACTCCGACCGATGACTCACCCAGTTCAATGACCGTGTACTCCAATAAAACGATTCCCGGAGTTCGCACGGCTGCTACCGATATTGTCTCAGTACTCTCCGCTTCCGGAGAGTGCTTGAGCCTGAGCCATCCGA
>JAGHSG010000085.1 GCA_018066005.1 Bacteroidales bacterium
AGAGGACAACACCGTTTATGTGCCCAATCGCGATGTAGTGGCTGCGTATAGGGACGACAAAAACCAATGGGGATCTGACCTCTACAAATTTAAGTTCTCAGACCTGATGGCGGAGGCGAACAAGGAATACCTCCGTGAATTAGCCGGCAGCAACGATACGGCGAAAGCTATTGCTAATGCCTATTGCGACTCTATTGATAACCGAGCCACGACTACGCAACAGGTACAGGACTACACCAACACAGCCGCTATGATGATGGATAAATATGTGTTCCCGGAGTACAAAGTACGCTTATGCGACGCTTTGGATAATATAGCAGCTGACGTATTCAATGCACAACCTATTGCAGATGAATGCAAGCAGCGCATCATGGATACCCATTTCCGCGGTGAGGCAGAGAACTTATTTGCCGAAGGCTGCGCCAAGATAGATGCACTGAAGCAACTGCAAGACCTCAAAGAGAAATGCAAAAATGCCTTACAAGACATGGCACGCGGATATAAGGGAGCCGAAGATATGGCCAATATCTACGCCGGACTCATCGACGGTGCTGCCACTCAGGAAGAAGTGTATCAACTATACGAAGAAGGCAAAAAGCGTATTGCCAAGACCCTGTTCATAGACGAATATTGGATTGACATCGACGGATGCTATTATTTGGGTGGCTTCATTGAGGAGAAATAACGATGTATGTAGGTTATAATTTCAATACTTTACGATTATGAAAACAACTAAATATATATGCGTATGTGCGGCATTGCTGATGTCGCTCTTGACAGTTAGCGTTCCCGCACAAGCAAGCGGTAACGATTGGTTTGAAAAGTCCTACAACTTCGATGCCTATTACGATGGTATGGGTACGGTGTCTTTTAACCTGTTGGTATGGACCGAAGGCACCGGACATAACCACTGGGCTTCCGATAAATATTTTAACGATACCTATGTGGAATATAGTACCGATAACATAAATTGGACTAAGTTGTTCTATTACCATGGTGACAATAGCTCAACTCCCAACCATGCCAAGGTGAAAGTTGTGGTAAAAGACTATGGTATCTTTACAGCATCGTCTGTGGAGATGAACCCCGTTAAACAACTGACGAAGTATGACGATTGGGAAGACATAACTTTGGTTCATGGCTTTGACGAACGGCGTTCCGTAACATTGGTGGTCAACTGGGCACTTCCGCACGTGTTGGATGGCAAGAGACTGTCGATCCGGTTGCATGTCTGTGACGAACGTACCAACGGGCACTGGAACTATACCTATGACTTGATGACGAACTATGAAATAGAGCCTGGAAATGTCCCCGAACTATCCACGCCTATCCCGTATTCCAATACCAACGACTTATCGGTTGCAGGTTGGATACAGGTGCCGTATTTTATGACCGATGAGCCGATTAGTTATCACACGAATTTCAATACCACCGAGGTCAAGACCTCTGAGATGGCGGGTATGATTTCGGTTCCGTCGTTCGACTCTATTCAGCATAATCTGATTATGACCGCCATTGTCAAACGTTTGAGTGGAGTTGAAGATACCGTGCGCTCCAAACCGATTGATGTGCCGGCATTCCACCGCATTTATAATTTCCAAGTTACCGAGCAGATGG
>JAGHSG010000138.1 GCA_018066005.1 Bacteroidales bacterium
ACTATCCCACCTTGTGGGTTCTTTGCATTGGGTTTGGTAGCTTTGCTAACCATATTAACACCCTCTACGATAGCGCGTTGTTTCTCAACGAGCACTTCCAGCACGCGGCCGGTCTTGCCCTTAGAAGCACCTGCGTTTACGTAAACGATATCACCCTTCTTAATATGTAATTTTGCCATTACTGTAATAATTTAAGTGATTAAAGCACTTCAGGTGCCAGAGAAATAATTTTCATGTTCGTTTGACGCAGTTCACGGGCTACCGGACCGAAGATACGGCTACCGCGCAACTCACCTGTATTGGAGATGAGTACGCAAGCGTTATCATCAAAGCGGATATAACTACCGTCTGCACGACGAACTTCTTTCTTAACGCGAACCACGATGGCACGCGATACACTGCCGTCTTTCACTTCACTGCCGGGGATAACGCCCTTGACAGCTACTACGATGGTGTCACCCAGAGAGGCATAGCGCTTACCGGTACCACCAAGAACACGGATGCATAATGCTTCTTTCGCACCGCTGTTGTCAGCGACTGTGAGTCTTGTTTCTTGTTGTATCATAATTACTTAGCCCTTTCAATAATTTGAGTTAAACGCCAACGAACAGTTTTGCTCAGAGGACGAGTTTCCATGATGCGAACGATATCACCGATACCGGCTTCATTTTTCTCGTCATGAACGTGGAACTTGCGAGTTTTATTGACAAACTTGCCATAGATAGGGTGTTTCTCTTTCCACTTAACGGCTACGACGATTGTCTTATCCATTTTGTTGGAAGTAACAATACCCTGACGCTCTTTTCTAAGATTTCTTTCCATTTCTGTCGATTTTTTACTTGTTAATTTCTCTTGCACGCAGTTCTGTTGCGAGACGAGCGATTGTCTTACGAGCAACCTTTATCTGCAACGGATTGTCCAGCGGCGAAATGCTGTGGTTGAGTTTCATACGAACGAGGTTCTCCTTTTCGGTAGCCAAACGCTCTTGAATCTCAGCCGTTGTGAGTTCTTTAATTTCAGCTGTTTTCATAATCCTTTTGTTTATACGAGTTGGGTTGCGTCGTAATCACGTCTTACGACAAATTTGGTTGTAATCGGAAGTTTTTGAGCTGCCAGGCGAAGTGCCTCTTTAGCAACCTCATAAGGAACACCGTCAACTTCGAAGATAATACGACCCGGAGCCAATGGAACAACGAATCCTTCGGGAGCACCTTTACCTTTACCCATACGGACATCCAATGGTTTCTTGGTAATAGGTTTATCCGGGAAAACGCGGATCCAAACTTGACCCTGACGTTGCATGTAACGTGTTACGGCCACACGGGCTGCTTCGATTTGACGACCTGTCAACCAGATGGTACCAAGACTCTTGATACCGAACGAACCAAAAGCAAGTTCGTTACCGCGTTGCGCATTGCCTTTGATACGGCCTTTTTGCGAGCGGCGGAATTTTGTTTTCTTAGGTTGTAACATAACTATAATCTACAAATCGGTTAAACTTATTGTTTTTTGTTTCTGCGGAAATCACCACGACGGTCATCACGACGACCACCACGGCGGTCATCACGACGGTCACCACGTGCGTTATTCTTCTCTGCTGCGAAGTTAGGAGCAAGATCTTTCTTGCCATATACTTCACCGCGGCAGATCCAAACTTTGACACCCAGCATACCAACTTTGGTCAGAGCACCTACGTGGCAGTAATCAATGTCAGCACGGAGCGTGTGCAGCGGGGTACGACCCTCTTTGTACATCTCAGAACGAGCGATTTCAGCACCGTTCAGACGACCGCTGATTTGAATCTTGATACCTTCAGCGCCCATACGCATGGTAGATGCGATGGCCATCTTAACGGCACGACGATAAGCGATACGACCTTCCAGTTGCTTAGCCACTTTCTGGGCTACGATGGTAGCATCCAATTCTGGACGTTTAACCTCGTAGATGTTGATCTGTACATCTTGTTTGGTGATTTTCTTCAGTTCCTCTTTCAATTTGTCAACTTCTTGTCCACCCTTACCGATGATATAACCGGGGCGAGCAGTGCAGACAGTTACGGTTACAAGTTTCAGAGTTCTCTCAATGACGATACGGCTAATGCTAGCCTCAGCAAGACGGGCGTTCAAGTACTCACGGATTTTTTGATCTTCAACGATCGTATCACCGTAGTTCTTACCTCCGAACCAGTTGCTATCCCATCCGCGTACTATACCCAGACGGTTACTAATTGGCGAAATTTTTTGTCCCATAGTCTTACTCAGCTTTATTAGTTTTGGTATCAACAAAGATCGTGATATGGTTGGAACGTTTGCGGATACGGTATCCACGACCTTGAGGAGCGGTCTGCAGACGTTTTAACGCCATACCGCCGTCAACCATAACTTTACTTACATACAGAGTTTCAGAATCTGCTTTCTTACCGGTTTTAACTTCCCAGTTAGAGATAGCGGATTTGAGAACTTTCTCGAGAGCACGGCTGGCCTCCTTGGTGGAGAAATGCAGTGCACCGAGGGCACGGTTCACTTCGAGACCACGAATCATGTCAGCAACAAGGCGCATTTTTCGCGGACTGGTAGGAACATTGTTAAGCTTAGCAAAGTACTCGTTTTTGCGAGCCTCTTTCATTGCTTCAGCTGTGTTGTGTTTTCTAGCACCCATAGTCTAAAAAATAATTAATTGTTGTGAATGATTAGTGGATTACTTATTATTTCCGGAGTGACCACGGAAGGTACGTGTAGGAGCGAACTCACCGAGTTTGTGACCTACCATGTTTTCCGTAACATAAACCGGAATGAACTTATTTCCGTTGTGAACGGCAATCGTATGACCTACAAAATCGGGAGAGATCATACTGGCGCGCGACCAAGTCTTAACAACTTCTTTCTTGTTAGACTCATTCATTGCGATCACCTTGTCTTCAAGTTTGCGGTCGATAAATGGACCTTTCTTTAATGAACGACTCATAATTTCTCTTTTTTATAGGTTATTTTTTACGTCTTTCAATAATGTATTGATTGCTTTGATTCTTCGGATGACGAGTCTTGTAACCCTTAGCCAGCAAGCCCTTACGGCTACGCGGATGTCCACCACTGGCGCGGCCTTCACCACCACCCATTGGGTGATCTACAGGGTTCATCGTCACACCACGGTTGCGCGGACGGCGACCAAACCAACGGTTACGACCGGCCTTACCGCTCTTTTCGAGTGCGTGATCCGAATTACCAACAACACCTACCGTTGCTTTGCAGGCAGCTAACACCTTACGGAGTTCGCCTGAAGGCAACTTAATCAGAGCATACTTGTCTTCACGACCTGCCAACTGAGCGAACACACCAGCCGAGCGAACCATCTGTGCTCCCTGACCGGGACGCAGTTCGATGTTGTGGATGAGTGTTCCCAGAGGGATTTCAGTCATCGGAAGAGCATTTCCTACTTCGGGAGCGATGCCGCTACCCGACAAAACTTGTTGACCTACTTGCAGGCCGTTAGGAGCCAGCATATAGCGCTTCTCGCCATCAGCATAAACGAGCAGAGCGATGCGAGCCGAGCGGTTCGGATCGTACTCGATTGTTTTTACTGTAGCGGGTACACCGTCTTTGTTGCGCTTGAAGTCAATTACGCGGTATTTCTGCTTGTGTCCGCCACCAATGTAGCGCATGGTCATCTTACCTGAGTAGTTACGACCACCCGTCTTGGCTTTACCGAACACGAGAGACTTCTCTGGTGCGCTTGCGGTAATTGTTTCAAACGCGCCAATAACTTTGTGTCTTTGCCCCGGTGTAGAGGGTTTAAATTTACGTACAGCCATTTTTAGATATTGCTATAAAAATCGATTGTTTCACCTTCTTTCAATGTGACAATAGCTTTTTTGTAAGCTTGCTTCTCACCGCGGATAAGACCGGCTTTGGTGTAACGCTGTTGAGCCTTGGGACCCTGGATGAGGGTGTTAACGGCTACAACTTGCACATTGTACATTTCTTCGACTGCCTTTTTGATTTCAACTTTTCCGGCAGTGCGTGCTACCTGAAAACCATAACGGTTCAACTTTTCGCCGGCGGCGGTCATCTTTTCAGTGACGATTGGTTTAATAATAATTGCCATAATATACCTCCTTATGCGTTAAAAGTTGCCTCAATTGCTTTCATGCTATCAGCCAAGATAACAACAGCGTTTGAGTTCATGATTGAATAGGTATTCAGTTCGTTAACTGTGGTCACGTTGGTACGCTGGATATTGTTAGCACTCTTCATGATAACCTCGTTATTCTCGGCTGTGATGAATAATACTTTCTTACCGGCGATTTTGAGGTTATTCAATACCTCAACCATAGCTTTGGTCTTGGGTGCCTCAAAGTTGATAGCATCGAGAACGATGATCTCACCTTGTTTAGCGCGCAGAGACAAAGCGGAGCGACGAGCCAGTTGTTTAACTTTCTTGTTCAGTTTGAAGCTATAGTCGCGGGGAACGGGACCAAAAATGGTACCACCGCCAACACGTACCGGACTCTTCAAATCACCCGGACGAGCTCCTCCACCACCCTTCTGGCGGCCGAGTTTGCGTGTTGAGTGAGCGTTCTCACTACGTTGTTTGGCTTTGGCTGTTCCTTGACGGTTATTAGCCAAGAATTGCTTAACGTCCAAGTAGATAGCATGGTCGTTGGGCTCAATACCAAAGATGTCAGCATTCAGCTTAATCTTTTTGCCGGTAGCTTCACCGGCTTGATTCAAAATACTCAGTTCCATACTTCTCCTTACTTGTTAATCGTTACAATACTGTTTTTAGCACCGGGGATAGAACCTTTTACCATGAGAAGGTTATACTCGGGAATTACTTTCAGAATTTGGAGATTCTGAACGGTTACGCGGTCTTGTCCCATGTGACCTGCCATGCGGGTACCGGGGAAGATACGGCTAGGATATGCGCAGGCACCTACCGAACCGGGGGCACGCAGACGGTCATCCTGACCGTGGGTAGATTGACCAACACCACCGAAACCGTGGCGTTTTACAACACCCTGATAACCTTTACCTTTCGAGATTCCGATCACGTCAACGAACGTGTTCTCCTCGAACATGGATACCGTGAGGGTATCACCCAGTTTAACTTCCTGTTCGAAGTCAAACTCAGCGAGGTAGCGCATCGGTTGTACACCTGCAGCTTTGAAATGACCGGCTTCAGCCTTGTTGGTATGTTTCTCGCTCTTAGCCATGAAACCTACCTGTGCAGCTTTGTAGCCGTCTTTCTCCACCGTTTTCAGTTGGGTAACAACGCAAGGACCACACTCGATAACGGTGCATGGGATATTCTTGCCATCAGCACCGAAAACGGAAGTCATTCAGATTTTTTTACCTAATAATCCTGACATTTTTTTGTGGATTTTTATTAATTATTAGTTTCTTAGTACTCTCGCCGACGGGTTTCTCATCACTTCACCCGAAGATGACGTACGCTTTCCGTCGGAAGTACCGCTTTTTTATACTAGACCTTAATCTCGACCTCAACGCCGCTTGCCAATTCCAGTTTCATCAGGGCCTCAACGGTCTTCTGATTGCTGCTGTAGATGTCGATAAGACGTTTGTAAGCAGCCAGCTCGAATTGCTCACGCGATTTTTTGTTTACGAAGGTTGAACGGTTAACGGTAAAGATGCGTTTGTGAGTTGGCAATGGAATAGGACCGCTTACCACAGCACCTGTTGCCTTAACGGTCTTCACGATCTTCTCAGCGGATTTGTCCACGAGGTTGTGATCGAATGATTTGAGTTTAATACGAATTTTTTGACTCATTGTTGTGTTTGTTTTTGATTAATACTATTGTGCTTCGTACGCTGTGCGCAAAGAGTCATTTGCTTGCGCCTTACGCGTACGCGCACGTTCCTTATTTAATTTATTATGCAAGGTCTGCACGTCCGCCGCATTCTGTCAGGACAGCTTTGGCGATTGTGCTGCTTACAGCCTCGTAGTGACTGAACTCCATGCTGCTGGTTGCACGACCGCTGGTGATAGTACGCAGTGCGGTCACATAACCGAACATCTCGCTCAATGGTACTTTGGCTTTGATGATACGGGCACCGGTACGAGCGGTATCCATACCTTCTACTTGACCACGACGTTTGTTCAAGTCGCCGATGACGTCACCCATGTTCTCCTCGGGTGTTACCACCTCGATTTTCATAATAGGCTCCATCAGAACGGGTTTAGCCTTGACACAAGCGTTCTTGAAGGCGATTTGGGCGCAAATCTCGAAGGATAATTGGTCAGAATCTACCGGATGGTATGAACCGTCGATAACGGTTACTTTCAGTTTATCCATCGGGAAACCTGCCAGTACACCGGATTTCATAGCGGTCTCAAAGCCCTTCTGAATAGCCGGGATGTACTCCTTAGGTATGTCACCGCCTTTAACCACGTCAATGAATTGCAGCGTGCCGTCGAAATCGGGATCAGCGGGTTCAACGCGAACAATCATGTCAGCGAATTTACCACGACCACCGGTTTGTTTCTTATAGGTCTCACGCAGTTCAACAGGTTGACTGATGGCCTCACGGTAAGCCACTTGCGGACGACCCTGGTTGCACTCAACCTTAAACTCGCGTTTAAGACGGTCGATAATAATCTCCAAGTGCAGTTCACCCATACCGGAGATAACGGTTTGACCCGTTTGCTCGTCGGTCTTGACGGTGAAAGTAGGATCTTCCTCGGCCAGTTTACCCAGACCGATACCCAATTTATCCAAGTCTGCTTGCGATTTGGGTTCTACGCTGATACCGATAACGGGAGCGGGGAACTCAATCGATTCGAGTGTAATCTGTGCACCTTCCGAGCAGAGTGTATCACCGGTACGGATGTCTTTGAATCCGACACCTGCACCTATATCACCGGCGCAGATAACCTCCACGGGGTTCTGGTGATTACTGTGCATTTGGAATATACGCGATATACGCTCGCGCTTGCCCGAGCGCGTGTTATATACATAGGTGCCGGCCTCCAGTTTACCGGAGTAAACTCTGAAGTAGCACAGACGTCCTACGTACGGGTCGGTAGCAATCTTGAATGCCAATGCGCAGAGCGGTTCTTCCTCGTTGGGGTGACGAACAATAACCTTGTTCTCATCCTTGGGGTCTTTACCGGTTATTTCCTCTGTATCCAGCGGGCTGGGCAGATAAGCGCATACGGCGTCCAACATCGTTTGCACACCTTTGTTTTTGAAGCTGGAACCGCAGATGACGGGGAAGATAGCCATTTTGAGCGTACCCTTGCGGATAGCGGCACGGATCTCATCTTCGGAGATAGCGTCGAGGTCACCCCCTAAGTATTTCTCCATCAGTTCGTCATCAAATTCAGAAACTGCTTCCAGCATCTTGTCACGCCATTCTTCGGCGTCGGCTTTCAAATTAGCGGGAATCTCTTCCTCCACATATTCTGCGCCCATGGTCTCATCGTGCCAGATGATAGCCTTCATCTTGACCAGATCGATAACGCCTTTGAAGTTCTCTTCGGCTCCAACGGGTATTTGTATAGGACAGGGAGTAGCACCCAGCACCTCATGTATCTGGCGAACTACGTCGTAGAAGTTGGCACCGCTACGGTCCATCTTGTTGACGTAGCACAGACGGGGTACGTTGTACTTGTCGGCCTGACGCCAAACGGTCTCGGACTGAGGTTGCACGCCGCCTACTGCACAGAGAGCCATAACGGCACCGTCCAGAATACGCAACGAGCGCTCCACTTCGACCGTGAAGTCCACGTGACCCGGAGTGTCAATGAGGTTGATTTTGTATTTCTGTCCTGCATAATTCCAGAAGGTCGTAGTGGCAGCGGACGTGATAGTGATACCACGTTCCTGCTCCTGCTCCATCCAGTCCATTGTAGCGGCACCGTCGTGTACCTCACCAATTTTGTGGGTCAGTCCGGTGTAGAACAGGATACGTTCAGAAGTCGTTGTCTTACCGGCATCAATGTGAGCCATGATACCGATGTTTCTGTTCAGATGTAAATCTTGCTTTGCCATTTCCTTTTTTATTTAGACTAATACTTACCGTTGTTTAGAAACGGAAATGTGCAAATGCGCGGTTAGCCTCAGCCATACGGTGCATATCTTCTTTACGTTTGAAGGCACCACCTTGACTATTCAGGGCGTCCATGATTTCAGCAGCCAGCTTCTCAGCCATCGAGTGGCCACCGCGTTTGCGGGCGAAAGCAATCATATTCTTCATTGCAATCGACTCCTTGCGGTCAGCACGAATCTCAGTAGGTACTTGGAAAGTAGCACCGCCGATACGTTTCGACTTAACCTCTACGAGAGGGGTGATGTTATCCAGAGCCTCTTTCCAGATATCCAGGGCGGCTTTCTCGCCATCCTTGTTTTTCTGGCCAACGAGGTCCAGAGCGGTATAGAAGACGCTGTAAGCGGTATTCTTCTTACCATCGAGCATGAGGTGGTTTACAAATTTAGCAACCATAACCTCGCCATAGACGGGATCAGGAATGATCACACGTTTTTTCGGTTTTGCTTTTCTCATTGTTGTTTACTTTTGTTTTTTTGGTTGTCATTGCTTCAGCTCTAACCCGTAGAACTTACTCAACCGATCAACCCAGTTAATCTTCCCAGCGTATGGGATTTTAGTTAAAATGTTTTGCAGAATTACTTCTTAGCAGCTTTCGGGCGTTTAGCGCCGTATTTACTGCGACGTTGCAGGCGGTTAGCCACACCGGCGGTATCCAGCGTACCACGAACGATGTGGTAACGTACACCCGGCAGGTCTTTTACACGACCACCACGCACCATAACGATACTGTGCTCTTGCAAGTTGTGACCTTCACCCGGTATGTAAGCGTTCACCTCCTTTTGGTTCGTCAGACGAACACGGGCAACCTTACGCATTGCGGAGTTAGGTTTTTTAGGAGTTGTTGTGTAAACGCGCACACATACGCCACGACGTTGAGGGCAGCTGTCCAGTGCAGGGCTTTTGCTCTTGTCGATAAGTTCTGCTCTTCCTTTTCTAACTAATTGAGAAATTGTTGGCATTGTAACTTTTTTGTTGGTTAATAATTGTTGTTAATTCTGCTTTTCTACCAAGCCTCGCCCCCGTACGCTACGTACGTGCGTATATACGCGAGCGCCGAAAAAGCATGCAAAGGTACTGCTTTTTTTTGAATCACCAAAACATTGCACAGTAAATTTTTAAAATATACTCATTTTTGACGATTTATTTTCATTTTGCAATCTTGACTTTGCAAAAATCAGGGCGCTCACACATTCTTAATCCACCCAAAAAACACAATTTGATTCACCCAAAAACACAATTTAACTCACATGAACACATGAAAAAATATACACCACTTTACACACTTAGTCTAAAACTTATGTAAAATACTATATACCACTAAAATAGCAACAATAAAATATGTTCAAAAATCGGTTTATAATGGTGTCGAAAAAAAATTTGTGGAGAAATGTGGGGAATATTAAAAATATTTTTGTACCTTTGCAGCGAATTTTTAATCAAAATCCACCAAATTACAACGACAAATGAGTACATTCATTGGAAACATAGAAGGCAAACTGGATGAAAAAGGGCGCATTTTCATTCCGGCTACCTACCGCAAAATTTTGGCTGAATACGAGTCAAAAAGAGTCGTCATGCGCCGCGATACGGATAATGAATGTATCATTTTCTATCCGGAAACGATATGGAATGATAAGGTCAGTGCCTTGCGCCAAGCGCTGGATGAATGGGATCCTGAGGACCAACTTATCCTCATGCAATTTATGAGTGATGCCGAGTTTCTTGAGATGGACAACCAAGGACGTATTCTCCTACAGAAAAAAAACATTGAGAGCATTAATGCCAAACAAAACATTGTCTTTGTAGGTATGTTGGATCGGTTCGCTCTATGGAGTACAACCACTTTTGCAGAAAAGTGTATTGACCAAAAAGACTTGGCTGAGCGTATCCGTCAACGTATGAAAAAATTGAATACTGATAAGTAATTGACGGCATATTATGACGAACGCCCAGACCTACCATATTCCCGCTTTGCTCAACGACACCATCGAGGGACTCAATATCCACCCTGATGGCACTTATGTAGATGTCACCCTGGGTGGCGGTGGGCATAGCCGCGCCATCATGGAGCGACTGACAGGAACGGGGCGTTTGCTCAGTTTTGACCAAGACATGGACGCATTTACCAACGAACAACAATACGGGGAACATAGTCTGCACTTAAACCCAAGATGGCAGTTTGTACATGGTAATTTTCGTTATTTGGACAATTTTCTTGATTATTATGGCATCCATGCCATTGATGGTTTGTTAGCAGATTTGGGGGTTAGCTTTCACCACTTTGACCAAGCGGAACGCGGGTTCTCTTTTCGTTTTTCAGGTCCATTGGATATGCGAATGAATCAGCAGGGAGGCATTACAGCCACAGATATTGTCAATTCGTATTCCGAACAACAACTTGCTCAATTGCTCTACTTATATGGAGAGATGAAGAATGCACGTCAGGTGGCACATGTTCTCTGTCGTGAACGACAAAATAAGATAATCTCTCGCACAGAACAATTAGTAGAGATTCTCACTCCGTTATGCGGACGCGACAAAGAGAAAAAGGATTTAGCACGCTTATTTCAGGCTTTACGTATCGAAGTAAACGATGAATTGGGGGCACTACGCGAAATGCTATCTGTTGCGAAAAAACTGCTCCGCCCGGGCGGGCGAATAGCTATACTGACCTATCATTCCTTGGAGGATCGCATTGTCAAGAATTTCCTACGGAGTGGCAACATTGAAGGAATCATTGAGAAAGATTTTTACGGTAATATCCTGACACCTTTCCGCGTGATAGAGAAAGGACTGACCGCCGATGCAAAAGAGGTGCAACAAAACCCAAGAGCACGCAGTGCCAAACTGCGCGTAGCAGAGAAAATATAGTACTCGTAAAGCACACCACAAAAGAACGACGTTGCAAGAGATGACCGATAAAATATTTCAATTATTGAGAGAGGTCTTAACAGGGAATATTCTCACACGAGAGTTTGTTAAGAAACAACGTAAATTGCTAATGCTGATTGCTGCATTGATTTTTGTATATATTTATTTCGGATATTTGGCTCAACGCCAACATAGACATTTGGCAGAAATTCAACAACAAATAGAAGAAGCCTCTTATATGCAACTGACCATCAATGCCAAACTGACCGATATCACCCGCCCCTCTTCCATAGCCAAGCAACTGGAGGAACATGGCAGTAATCTGAAACAACTAACCAAACCGGTCATTCTCTTTGAGGATTAAAGACCAACACCTAAATATACGTTCCACTTGAGTGAGAGACAAAGAAATATGATTATCCGATTTGCTACCATTTTTACTGTGATAGCATTGGGTTTTGTGTGTGTACTCATCAAGATAGTCGCCATACAGACTTTTGAACGTGAGCAGTGGATGAAGATAGCTGAGCAGCAAGAAAAAGCCAATCTGATAATTCAGCCACGTCGCGGCAATATATTGGATGCCAATGGCAACCTGTTGGCAAGTAGTCTGCCGCAATATTATATTTATATGGATACGCGCGTAGAAGCGTTGCACCTCAAAGGAGGCAAATTATTCTACGAGTACGTCGATTCCATAGCAGATGGTTTGAGTCGCATCATTGGAGACAACAGCGCCGCTGCCTACAGACAGCGTATGGTTGAGGCATATCGCGGGAAACGCTACAAAGAATGCTGCATCAAGCTAAGCGACAAACGTATCAATTTCATTCAAAAGAAACAAATTGAGCAGTTACCTCTCATCAAGCGTGGCTTATACAAGAGTGGAGTCTATTTTGAGGCGCAAAATCGTCGTGCCAAGCCGTATGGTAGTTTGGCTTCAAGAACCATAGGGAACCTCTATGGGCAAGAGCAAAAGGGTTACTCGGGTTTGGAAATGCAGTTTGATAACTACCTGCGTGGCAAAGAGGGAGTCTCTACCCGTCAGCGTGTGGCGGGGCGCTGGCAAAATGTACCCGTGCGAGAGGCAGAAAACGGCTGCGATATCGTCACTACATTGGATGCTAACTTACTGGATATTTGCGAAACAGCACTGCGTGCTCGTTTGGATAAGACACAAGCCGACTGGGGATGTTGTATTCTGATGGAAACCCATTCCGGTGAAATCAAGGCTATCTGCAATCTCGACCGAACAGAAGACGGCAATTATTATGAGAGTGCCAACCATGCTGTCACACGCGTAGAACCCGGCAGCACATTCAAAACAATTGCTCTGATGGCAGCCATGGATGATGGCAAGATAGATATTGACGATACTGTATCCGTCACGCGCAAGCCATGGATGTACAATGGCCTCAAACATACCGACGCACACCCTAACGACACCGTTTATACTGTCCGAAGTGCATTAGCCATCTCCAGCAACATTGCATTAGCTAAAATCATCACGGAAAGTTACGAAAAGAAGGCAACTAAGTTTGTCAAGAAACTGACTGAAATGGGCATCACGGATAGTGTATATATAGAAATACCCGGAGCCACCAATCCTCTCATTCGTGTGCCCAAAGATGCAGGCACATTGAGCAAGATGTCTTACGGCTACTCCGTAGAATTGTCACCCATTCAGATTATTATGTTCTACAATGGGATAGCCAACGACGGCAAGATGATACGTCCTTTCCTTGTGAAAGAGATTCGCAAAAATGGCAGAACCATTGAGCAGTTTGAGACCAGCGTAGTCAAGTCCGCTCTATGCAAACACTCTACTTTGGAGGATATCAAATTAGCACTGCACGATGTTGTGTGGGACGATTCGCTGGCAGGAACCGCGAGTGTCATCAAAGGAACGCGCATACGAAAAGCACAGAGTCAATTGGTTCATATCGCCGGCAAAACGGGGACGGCCCAGATTAGTGAAAATGGACGGTACTACAACAACCGACACCGCATGACCTTTGTAGGGTATTTCCCCGAGGAAGACCCGCAATATACCTGTTTGTGCATGATACAGCACCCACGCAATGCCGGAGGCTATGATGCCGGATTGGATTGCGGTATCGTAGTGCGACAAATTGCCGAAAAAACGATAGCTACCACCGGATTTACCATCTACAAACGAGGACAGAAACATTTTGTCAAACGATAAATATGGCAACACTAAAAAAAGCATAACTACTATGAAACTTGCTCAGTTAATTCAGGCCATTGAGCCCAAACAAGTGTTGGGCAGCACCAACATTGAGATTACAGGTATTCAGTTCGATTCCCGCAAAGTAGAGCCGGGCAATCTGTTTGTCGCTCAAACCGGAACCACCATGGATGGGCATACTTTCATTGATGCATGTATTGAGAAGGGAGCTTCGGCTGTGGTTTGTGAGCGGACAGACGCCATCCATACCGCTAATGCAACGACCATCATTGTGGTGGACAATTCCGACAAAGCGTTAGGATTGATGGCAAATGAATGGTTTGGACAACCCAGTCGTCATCTGACATTGGTGGGTGTGACCGGTACCAATGGCAAAACCACTATTGCCACATTGCTTTACAAGATGGTTCGGGCTATGGGTAAGAAAGCAGGTCTGCTCTCTACGGTCATCAATTACGTGGATGCGGACGCTGTACCATCCACCCACACGACACCTGATGCCTTAGCCCTTAACGAGTTGCTTAGTCAGATGGTCCAAGCAGGATGTGAATATGCCTTTATGGAGGTTAGTAGTCATAGTATCGCCCAAGAAAGAATTGCGGGTTTGGACTTTGACGGAGCTTTATTCACCAATCTTACGCGCGATCATATAGATTATCATAAGACATTTGACAACTACCGCGATACAAAAAAACGTCTGTTTGACTCACTCAAAAAGACTGCTTTTGCCATCAGCAACAAGGATGATAAGAATGGATTAGTTATGTTACAGAACTGCAAAGCAGAACTGCATACCTACTCCACCCGCTCATTGGCGGACTATAAGGCATCTATCCTTGAGGAAGGATTTGACGGCATGCTACTCAGTATCAACGGACAGGAAGTATTCGTACCTCTGGTGGGACGATTCAACACAAGCAACATTCTTGCTATTTATGGTGCTGCCATTTGTTTAGGATTTGAATCTGCCGAAGTATTGCGAATTTTGAGTACACTGACGGCTGTTAATGGCCGCTTTGAGGCTATTCATTCCCCTAAAGGATGGACGGCTATTGTTGATTACGCACACACTCCGGATGCGGTAGATAACGTCATCCGTACCATCAACGAAATACGCAAACGCGGCTCCAAGTTAATCACAGTTGTTGGTTGTGGTGGCAATCGTGACAAGGGCAAACGCCCCATGATGGCCCAGATAGCCAAACGCGGCAGTGATTGTCTCATCTTGACTAGTGACAACCCGCGCGACGAACAGCCGCAAGACATTCTGCAAGATATGGCAGCAGGTCTAACCGAAGAGGAACTACGCGAGACGCTCATCATCGAGGACCGCGCCTCAGCTATACAAACGGCTTGCGTCATGGCACAAGCGGATGACGTAATCTTGGTAGCAGGCAAGGGGCATGAAGATTATCAAATCATCAAGGGGGTCAAGCACCACTTTGATGACCATGAGGTTATCCGTCGATTCGTACAAAACAACAACTAAAACTATACTCTATGTTATATAGTCTATTTACACATTTGAGTGAACTGCCGGGAGCACGATTGATGACGTATATTTCGTTTCGTGCCATCATAGCCGGCGTTATTGCTATGTTCGTCAGTATTTATTTTGGCAAGTGGTTCATTGCACTGCTTCATCGCAAGCACATCAGTGAGACGCAACGAGATGCCAAAACCGATCCGTTTAATGTGGCCAAAAAAGGAGTTCCCACCATGGGAGGTTTGGTCATTATCATCAGTATCTTGCTACCATGCCTACTGATAGGCAAACTGAGCAATATCTACTTGATTTTGATGATGCTGACTACTCTATTGCTCGGTGCTATCGGTTTTGCAGACGACTATATCAAAACATTCCGTCACAACAAGGATGGATTGAACGGATGGATTAAGATTGCAGGACAAGTTACTCTGGGGCTAATAGTAGGTCTGACTTTGCGTTATAGTCCCGTCACGGTGATGAACGAACAGGTGAGTACGCGTATTGAGAACAACATTACTATCGTGGAGAAAACACCTGATGTTAAATCCACCCGCACCACGATCCCATTTGTCAAGAATCACAACTGCAACTATGCCAATCTATTCAGTTGGATAGGTGAGAGTAACAAGTATCGTGCCGGTTGGATTTTCTTTGTACTGCTGACAGTGTTTGTTGTGGCTGCCGTGAGCA
>JAGHSG010000144.1 GCA_018066005.1 Bacteroidales bacterium
AGACGGTCAAGGATATACGTAAAGCCCTGCTGGAAGCGGATGTCAACTATAAAACGGCGAAACAATTTACCGACCAGGTCAAAGAGAAAGCCCTCGGTCAGAATGTGCTGACCAGCGTCCGCCCCGGACAGTTGATGGTCAAGATAACCCACGACGAATTGGCTGCTCTGATGGGTGGCGAGAGTGTGGACATGAACCTTAAAGGTAATCCCGCCATTATTCTTATGGCAGGTTTGCAAGGTTCCGGTAAGACGACTCACGCAGCCAAATTGGCTCACTTCCTCATATCCAAGAAGAACAAGAAAGTTATGATGGCTGCCTGTGACGTCTATCGTCCGGCCGCTATTGAGCAGTTACGCGTCCTGGGTGAACAGGTCGGCGCAAAGGTTTATACCGAAGAGGCCGAGACCAATCCCGTGGAGAAAGCCAAGAAAGCCGTTCGCGAAGCTCGCACATACGGTTACGACGTGCTAATCGTCGATACTGCCGGCCGTCTGGCTATTGATGAACAGATGATGCAGGAGATAGCAGCCATCAAGAATGCCATTGAGCCAAGTGAGACGCTGTTCGTTGTAGATAGCATGACCGGTCAAGATGCCGTTAATACAGCCAAAGAGTTTAACGACCGTTTGGATTTTGACGGTGTCATCCTGACCAAACTGGACGGTGATGCCCGTGGCGGTGCCGCTTTGTCTATCCGTAGCGTCGTAGATAAGCCGATCAAGTTCATCGGTACCGGCGAGAAAATGGAAGCCTTGGATATTTTCCATCCCGCGCGTATGGCGGACCGTATCCTCGGCATGGGTGATGTGGTCAGTCTGGTAGAACGCGCACAGGAGCAGTATGACGAGCAGGAAGCACGCCGTATAAGCAAGAAAATTGCACATAACCAATTCGATTTTAACGACTTTATCGGTCAACTGCAGCAAATTAAGAAAATGGGCTCCATGAAGGACCTTATGGGTATGATACCCGGCATGGATAAAGCCCTCAAGAACGTTGAGATAAGCGATGATGCCTTCAAACCCATTGAAGCCATCATAGGCAGCATGACACCGTACGAACGTGCCAATCCTGGATGTTTGAACGGCAGTCGCAAGGACCGTATTGCACGCGGGTCCGGAACATCTATCGTAGAACTGAACAGATTCCTCAAGCAGTTCGAGCAGACCAGTAAGATGATGCGCAAAGTGCAACAGATGAAACGGAGATAAGGATTGGGGAATCGGTGAATCGGTGAACTGGTTAATTGGTTAATTGTGAGAAAGGCGGCTATTATATTGTTTCTCGTGGCAGTGCTCTCCTTTATTGTGGGATTGATGCACGTAAGGGTTCGTGATGTTGAAGAGGAAATCACGAACGAAGAAATGGTTCCCTATCAAGCCGTTTTTGAACACTATGCACCTCAAGTAGGCTGGGACTGGGAGTTATTAGCCGCCGTAGCCTACCACGAGAGCCGTTTTCATGCCACAGCCCATTCACAATCGGGGGCGTGCGGAGTGATGCAACTCATGCCCAAAACGGCTCACCGGTTTGGGTTGAACGACTCCACCGTCTGGGTGCCGGAAGACAATATACGTGCCGGAGTGGAGTATATCCAATTCCTGCAACGCAAATGGGCTTTTATCCAAAACAAAGATGAGCAGACTAAATTTGTGTTAGCATCCTATAATGTAGGTCCCGGATTTATCTTTGCTGCCCGCCGTCGAGTGCGTGATGGAGAAGGTAATGCCTACGTGTGGGCAGATGTGGAACCGTACGTGCATTCGTCTTATACGCGCCACTACGTCAAACATGTATTAAAAACAGCCAATAAATATCGAAATGACTATACTGAATGGAAAGCAAATTGCCGCTGAGATTCGTGCCGAACTGAAAGACACTATCGCACAATGGCGTTCACAAGGTAAGCGTGCCCCTAAGCTGGGCATTGTGATTGTGGGACATAACCCCGCTTCGGAAACATACGTGAGCAATAAAATCAAAGCGTGTGCCGAAGTAGGAATAGAAGCCGTCAAGATAGCGTACGAAGACACCATCTCGGAGCAGGAACTGTTAGCCGAAGTGCATAAACTGAATAACGATACAACCATGGACGGTTTTATCGTTCAACTGCCTTTGCCCAAACATATTGATGAACAGACTATTACATCTGCTATTGATTACCGCAAAGATGTAGATGGTCTGACGCCCGAGAATGTCGGCCGTGCCGCCAAAGGTCTGCCTTGTATCGTATCCGCCACGCCGCGGGGCATTCGTGAACTGCTCAGCCGCTACAACATAACGACGGACGGCAAGCATATTGTGGTTATTG
>JAGHSG010000179.1 GCA_018066005.1 Bacteroidales bacterium
ATATTTTTAATTATCTTTGCAACAAATTTCTCAAAGAAGAGAAACATATTTTACAACTAATCATTAAAACTAAACGAAAATTATGGGTGAAAAACAAAAAACGAATGTTGCTGCTATTGTGGTGATGTTCTTGTTGTTCTTTATGATTGCCTTCGTTACGATCTTTGCCGGTTCAATGGGCGTCATTGTTAAAAATCAATTCGGTGCATCCAACGCCATGGCACAGTTGGGTACATTAGCTAATTTTATTGCGTACGCATGTATGGGTATTCCTGCCGGAATTATCTTGCGTCGCAAGGGTTACAAATTCACCAGTTTGCTGGCTGTTACCATCGGTTTTGTCGGTGTAGGCGTGCAATGGTGGAGCGGTTATGCACAGAGTTTCGGCGTGTATGTACTGGGTGCTTTCATTGCCGGTTTCAGTATGTGTTTGCTGAATATTGTGGTTAATCCTATGCTGAACACGCTCGGCGGCGGTGGCAACAAGGGTAATCAACTTATTCAATTCGGTGGCTCATGCAACTCGATAGGTGGAACGTTGGCTCCTATTATTTTAGGTTATTTGATAGGTGGAAACATGCAAACTGCCAGCGTAAGTGATGCTGCTCCTGCCATGTTGGCTGCCATGATTATTTTTGCTATTGCATTTATCATTGTGGCTTTCTCCCACATTCCGGAACCTCATATTGAGACCGCTGAACAGCGTGCTGCCCGTCAGCAGGTGAAAGATAAGATTGGACCGATGTCTTTCCGTCATTTCGTGATGGGTGCGATTGCTATTTTCTTCTATGTAGGTGTAGAAGTCGGCATCCCCAATACGGCTAATATGTACATGTCCGGCTTGGAAAATGTAGGTCCGGCTGTGGCAGGAACGATTGTCGGTTTCTATTGGCTGTGCATGATGTTCGGTCGTCTGATGGGTGGTGTTGTCGGCGGTAAAGTCAGCAGTAAAGCCATGTTGGCTACGGTTAGTTCGTTGGCTATTATTATGTTGCTGTGCGTGATGTTCTTCCCGGAGACTTGAACGATTGCTGTTGCCGGTAAGATGGTTCCTGTCAGTATGGTTATTATGTTCCTCTGCGGTTTGATGACTTCCGTTATGTGGGGTGCCATCTTCAATCTGAGTGCAGAAGGTCTGGGTAAATACACACCTGCTGCAAGTGGTATCTTTATGGCATTGGTTTGCGGTGGCGGTATATTGCCTTTCTTCCAGAACCTGCTAGCAGACCACACCAATTACTTGGTAAGTTATATCGTACCTATCCTCGGTTTGGCTTATATCCTGTTCTACGCATTGATTGGTAGCAAGCCCAAGATGCCCGAAGGATATGTTCCCGAAAAAGAATAAGCATATTCCGTATAAATGAAAAATGGCTGCCATGAGGCAGTCATTTTTTGTATCTATTGGTGTGTTACGTTGTTGCTTATAATTGGCTCATCCAACTATCATCCACGGCGTGTAGGCATTGGAATCCTGCCTGCCGTCCTGCTTCTATGTTAGCGGGCAGGTCATCTACATAAACCGTTTCGGCAGGATTGATACCGGTTTCGCGCAGTACCAACTCGTAACAACGCGGGTCGGGCTTAGCCATGTGTATCTCGTTGGAGAAGAAAAGGCGTTCAGCGGCTTGCAACTCAGGGCAATGCTCCAAAGTCCATTGTACATGCAGGTCGTTGATATTGCTCAATACATAGATTTTCTTGCCTTGTGCAATGAGGCGTTGCAGCAGGGCTTTCTTTTCCGGACGGATACCAATCAGCATCGCCAACCACGCATCAATAATCTGTTGGCGCGTTGTTCCGGGGCGGCATTGTGCCAATAGTTCTTGAACGAAATCATCCGTCGAGATAGTTCCGACCTGGTATTGGTCTATCAGTTCGGACGTGTGTCCGCCCAGCAGTCCTTCCTCCGTTACCATCTCGCTGAGGGAGTTGGGGTAGGGATTGTCGGTAGAAGCACCTACCATGCGGGCAAAAGCCACAAGTGAACTGCGAACATCAACGTCAATCAGGACTCCGCCTAAATCAAAAAGGATATTTTTGTATGTCATAAGTATGTTTTATTTCGTGCAACTATATAGGAAACCAAATAAAGACGGCTGCATCCCGAAGGGCATGACTGATAAGGATGGCCGGGAAATGCTTAGGACAAAGCAAGTAC
>JAGHSG010000083.1 GCA_018066005.1 Bacteroidales bacterium
AACGTTTGTTCTTTACACTTAGTGTGGCAATCATGATGCTATCGGTATATGCCCAATCGACATATACGATTTCATCGGTTGACCAATTGGTAGCATTGGCGGACAATAACGATGCGCAAAATGGTTACGCAGGTGCTACGATTACATTGACTGCCGATTTGGACTTGGAAGGCGCACTCTTCCGTCCGATTGGTTCGGCTCAGTATCCTTTCCAAGGAACGTTTGAAGGCAACAACCACGTTATCTTTGGATTAGGTAAGTTACGGGGTACAGATGGTGTCGGCTTATTTGGTACGATTGGTGCCAATGGTCAAGTCTCCCATCTGGGTATAGGTTTCGGTCAAATATTAGCATCCGGGAAACGCCGTGTAGGTTCTTTGGCGGGTGTTAACAACGGTGCTATTGCGTCCTGCTGGTCGATGGCTGAGATTCAAGTTGCCGGTTCAGTAGTCGGTGGCTTGGTCGGTGAGAACACCGGTACGATGACCAATGTGTATTGTGTAGGCTTAATCTTGCAGGCAAAGGATACCATTGGTGTCTTAGTCGGACGGAACAGCGGTAAGATAACCAATGCTTATACTGCAGGTTATGCACGCAATGGAAATGCTTTTGTGGGAATAGATGCCGGAGGCACGTACGTACAATGTTACACCGACCGCCAACTCTATTACCAAGAGCCCGGGTATGTAGGACTGGGCATGCAACCGCTGGATAACACAACGTTACTCTTCTCGTTGTTCGCGGGCAATAGTGCTTGGGTTAATAACGACGGTCTGTATCCCATGTTAGCAGGTTTTGAGTCCACGGATGCAGCCAAGTTGTCTGTTGCGCCCATGCTGGTAGCAACTGCCACTAAACAACCTGTCCCGCACGCAGATGACTTGTTCGGAGAGGTTGCCTTATCCACGCTCAATGGCGTGTCTTGGGCTTGCTTAGAGGATTATGGAAAAGATTATATCCACATCTCAGGCAATAAGGCAACTGTGACTGCTCCTTGTGATGAATTGGATGTGCTCTTGAAGGTCACGCTCAATGATGTCATGTTTATTCGCTTTACTCATCCGCGTCGAGTAGAGGATTTCCTGCCGGGCACTTTCTCGCCTAAGAGCGAAGCTCCTAAAGGATGGTGTCTTGGGTCTGCTTTCTATGTATCAACATATATGGAGGCCACCAACCCAACCGAAGGTTCTACACCGAATAACTACCACATACAAGTCGTTATGGACTCTATCACGGCAGCGGGCGATACTATACCCCTTGATACGCTGTTAGCTGATGCCTCGTTAAGTGAATTCCAAACGTGGATGAATACGGCTATTATCACGGTGAATTATTCGGGAAAGTATTATATCCATCGTTATGTGCATGACGAGGGCTGTATCAAAGATTGGAGGGAGTCACCGACCGGTTATGCGTATGTGGCGTATGGCATTTTTGATCCGGGCTCGATTGTCACGGTAGATACAATCGAGTATAAGGCATCCTTCACGGTCAATGCTATGAATAAGGAAGAAGCGGTCGGCGGTGATGGCGATATCCATTATGAATGGTATATGACGGATGTGAAGCAGAAAACAATAACTAAATTAGTGGGCTATGATGAAGCTTCTTTGATGGGGTACGTTGTTACCATCCCGGGTGAGTATATATTCACACGTTCTGCGTATGATAATACCTGTCAATCCATACCGGATGGCGCAAATGGATACTACCATTTGATATTGCGTGAGCCGTTTGACCCGGGTGAGGTAATCAATCAAGAACCCGATCCTATCTTGTGCTGCAATGTGGAAGATGCTTACGTCTTAACCATAGGTGCAACGCCTGCTAAGGGTGGTACGGGAGTGTATATGTACCAATGGTACATGGTGCAGAATACAGATACTACGCTTATTGAGGGAGCCACAGGGCAGACATTGGATTTGTCAACCCTTGAGGGATTGTTGGTTGCCGGCAATACATACTTGTTTGTTCGTAAAGCCAAGGACGACTACGATAAAACAGCGTGGACGTTGAGCCGTTACTCGCAATCTGTACAAATCTTCCCGCCATTCGGAACGGGGCGGATAGAAAACAAAACGTTAGAAGATTTCTGCGTCATGGATGGAGCTACGGCTGCTATTCAGGTAACGGTTATGTCGTTAAAAGAACCGGAAGGTGTGGGTCAGTTTGCATACAGATGGTTGCGCTGTGAAGTAGGTGGAACAGATACAACAGTGGTAGGTACGAATATGTTCTTGGATGTCACCTTCCCCTCGTCAGATATTACATTAGGCAAAACCTATGTATATATTCGTGAGGTGCGTAATGCTACATGTGGTAGCGATTGGGTCCCCTCTGAAGGTGCCGTATATCAAACCTATACCGCCAATGAGCATATAGATTCTACATTAGTCATCTGTGAAACGGATTTACCCTTGATGGTGATGTATCCGGATCCGGTGGGAGGCCCCTTCTTCCATAACTTTACCGAAGATGGTGAGTCCTATACCTTCCGTGATTTGACACAGGGTTATCAATGCTATCCTACGATGACGATGACTATTGAGACGAAGGATGCCCCTGCTATCAAGGTGGATGAATTGGCTCTTTTATGTCAGGACGAAGGAACGATTACTATCTATTACGAAGTTCTGAAGGGATGTCCTGATTCGTTCTATATTGAATTGTCTCCCTCGTTGTCGCGTTACTTTGATAACAAGAAACACATTGAAGGTGTCATTGAGAACCCTGTATGTGAAGGAGAAACGGGAGCCATTGTCCTACGCGATGTGAAACGAATAGGAATGGGTACTAACTATATGTACGTACAAGTGGGAGCGCGCGCAGGCTCTTCTAACGACTATGTCTGCTTCAGTATGATGCAGTATATGGAGTTGGAGGTTAACTTAGGTGGCTATGTATATCCCAAGTTCAATAAAGTATTGATTGTGGATAATGCACCGGATAATCCGGACCGCTTGTCGTTCGTGGCTTATCAGTGGTATAAGAACGGTGTTCGGCAGGACGGACAGACAGGACAGTACTACGAGGAGGACGGACGAATCCTAAATGGTACGTACTATGTCGAACTGACTGCCAACGAAAACGGTACATTAGTTAGTTACAAGAGTTGTGAAATTCAAATGCCCAACGAACCCGTACAAAGGGCTGCCGGTGACAATGAATCTGTGGCACCGCGTCTGGTTATCAACAATAACCGCGTTGTGGTTGTGATGGGTGATGGACAACAAAAGGATATGTTAGGGAGGACCGTGAAATGAAAAAAGTAATGCTTACATTGACTGCGTTGATAACAACGCTTACATTAGTTGCTTCTCATTACCCCGATTCGGTTAAATTGGCAAGTGCCCAAGAACCGCGTATCGAAAACGGATGGAACTTTGAGTTCTTAGGTGGCATAGGCGTGTCGCAAATCGCTTATCAGCATTGGGGACAGTCTGCCGCTAATGACCATATTAACAACCATATCAGTTTCCCTGCTTACACGGCAGGGCTGGGATTGAACTGCTATTTTACACCATGGTTTGGTATAGGTACGGGTGTGCGTTATTCGTCCTATCGAACCAAGGCTGAGTTCCGCAATGCGTGGACGTATAGCGGTGTAGATTATTATGGACATGCTTATAACCAAAAACTATCACCGGAAGATTTAGGTGAAAAGCAGGAAATGACGTTCATAGAGATTCCATTGCTGTTACGTTTCCAACATCGTCCTGTAGATAGCAAGGTTGGCTTTACAAGTGCTATTGGTGCATTGTTAGGCATACCTATGTCGATGAACTATAAGTCGTTGTCCGATGATGGTCTGCTGCGTAACGAGGTGTATTATCCTGAATTGGACGCAACGTTACGCAATATACCTACCGTGATTGAAAACGGTCATGTACCCTCATACAACCGCTCTATGCCGATGTCTGACCTGTCAACAATCAACTGGGCGGCACATGCCAAGATTGGTGTGCTCTTCCACTTGCAACAACGTGTCTATTTGGGTTTGTCAGCGTATGTGACGTATTATATCAACGATGTGGTGAAAGAAAAATCACGGCATCCGCTGGGCTTCTCCAATTGCTTGCCCGCAGGGGAATATATGGGTTCGACGCTGTATAACAATGCGTATTCGTCCTTGTTAGCAACGGATGTTGTACGCTCCGTACACCCTTGGCAAGCCGGCTTGGAACTGTCCTTGTCTATTGATGCCAGCCGTACCCGTGCACAACGCGAATATGACCGTCAGCAACGCCTCTTAAAACGTCAACAAAGAGCACAAGAAAAAGAGGAAGAACCTATCCAGCAAGAAGTGGAAGTGAAGGAAGAAGAACTTGAATCACTTAAGGAGCAACATTGCGACCAGAACCGTCAGGAGATACTTCGCTTAGCTGCTGAATGTGGCATTGACTTGGCTGAATTGGCAAATGTGCAAACACAAACGATTATTGTGCATGACACCGTTTTTGTGCCTACTATCGTAGAGCGTGAGAAGACTTTGGACGAGGCAACACAAGAACTGAATAAGGTGCTTGATAACTATATTATCTTCTTCCACTTTGACCAGACAGAACCTATTCTGGAGCCGGAGGATATATTGGATAATGTGGCTAATGTACTCAAAGCGCATCCGACTATGCGTGTCTATGTCACCGGTCATACATGTAGCATTGGTTCTACGGTTTACAATGCCAATTTGTCTCTGCGGCGTGCCCATGCGGTTGCTGATCGCCTACATGCGTTAGGGGTTCCCAATGAGCAGATGATTATTCGTTCAGTTGGTGCCAATGAACCACTCAAGACCGAAGGTTCTCATTCTATGACCAAAGACCGTCGTGTAGAGATTGTTCCCCTGCAAAGCAAGTACTGATTAACCATTAAAAAAATCGTCCTTCGGGGCGATTTTTTTTTGTTAGATTTGCTTATTTCAAAAAAAAGTTGTACTTTTGCACCACAATTGCAATAAATGTTTAATACCATGAAACAATTTGTGCATATATTTATTTCTTTTTTGGCACTTTCCTTGCTGTCTTGTACGCGTCCATCTACCACTCAATTCGTGATTGGAGTCAGCCAATGCTCTGATGATGAGTGGCGTAGAAATATGAATAGCGAAATGGATCGCGAACTGATTTTCCATCAGGAGTTAAGCCTACGTTTCCGTCACGCGCAAGATAATAGTCAATTACAATGTGCCCAAATTGATTCTTTTATTGCGGAGGGAGTGGATTTGTTGGTTATCTGCCCTAATGAAGCGGAAGAAGTCAAACCTGCTGTCAGCCGTGCTTACGATGCCGGTATTCCTGTTATCATATCCGACAGACATGTTACCGGAGAAAAATATACGGCTTTTGTTGGAGGAG